>JAMOTX010000001.1 GCA_027062145.1 Candidatus Altimarinota bacterium
CAGCTTCGATTTGAGTAGTACTATTTGCAGATACTCCTGTAGAGAAAATCCCTGAAACAAGAGCAACCAATGCAATAGTAGCAGTAGTCTTTTTGAATAAATTCATAAATATAAGTTTATAAATAAAAATAAATTATATCACTCTTATAAGCGATATAAAAATATAAAGTATTAAAGTATTTTTGAAAGTTGATTTTTAAAAGTTTCGATTGAAAAACTTTTAGCAGTTTTTAAAGATTCTTTTCAAAGCTTTTTTTCTAGAGATGAATTAGATAAAATATCAAATGATCTATTTATAAATTCTGAATCAGAATCTACTAAAAATCAATTAACATTATTTTTAACTATTTCTTTTGCTCAAGAAAGGTTATAAGATATAACAGGAACTCAAATAGACATTGATTCGATAATGACAAGTCAAAATGAATCTATCTTTGAAGGAAATAAAAATAAGTTAGATTGTTCTAGGCTTTCTATAATCTGAGTTATATCTACCTTTCATAATAAAATAATATTTTTATCACTTTCATATTTGTTTTTGTATTTAAGTAATTCTTTTCATTCTCATCAAATTTTCAAAATAAGGTTTGGAACTTTGTTTTTCAAATCATCATAAGTATTAAAAATCATTTCTAAATTTTTACCACTCACCCATCTACCATAAGTAAATATAGTTTTCTGAGTAAGTGATTTTTTATTTTCGCCGTTATGATTTAAAAACTTGTCATCCAAAACTGGATACAGTATTTTTGAATCTACCTTATATATATCTTTTACAGAATCTTGTAAATACTTACTATTAGTAATTACAGAATCAATACTTTTAATAATACATTTTTCTAAAAATCTTTTTAACTTTACATAAACGTTTGTGCTTTGACTATAATACCAAGGATAATGATGATGCCACCAAATAAGTTTTGCTTTGCTTCAGAATATTTTTTTTGAAAATACTCATACAAAATGCATAGGTGAATTTCATATAATAATGTAATCACATTTTCTAATAGCATAAGCTATTTTGATAAAACTAATTAACTTAGATTTATTAAATGAAAATGAATATAGATTAACATTATTATTATTTTGAAGAAAAGATGATAAATAAATCATCATACTAGAAGCTCATCATTTCTTATCAAGATAAGGATGAAGAACTGCCATATTTTTATTAGCTGGTATCATAATATTTTGGTTATAGCAAAATACAAAGGTTAAAGCCTTAACCCAAAAGTTGTTTACAACTCCGGGAAATAATAATTAAAAACTTTTAATTACTAGTTCCCAAGGTCATAAAACAACCTTTGCAGTTAAAAACTTAAAGATTAATTTCTTTGTTTTGTCCTGTATAAAGGACTTATTCGGATCATGTTAAAGATCAAAACTTAGAACACAGTTATAATAGTCTTTTATTAGTTTAAAGTCAAACCTGCAGAGACCTGTTTCACACAATCTTCACATAACTTTTGTGTGAAGATTTTGTTTACAAAATACGATATAAAAAAGTCAAAAAAAATAGTATATCCTTATTTTAAAGAATATACTATTTTTAAAGAATATACTATTTTTAATCAGCTACAGTATCTGCTAGATTCATAATTGGTTGCATTATTGCCATAGCAATAAATCAAACTATTACAGCTAATGTTACAATAATAAATGGTTCTAATAGCTTATTTAGAACTCAAATGGTATTATCTACCTCATCATCGTAAAAGTCAGCAATTTTTAATATAGTCTGATCAAGTTTGGCAGTTTGTTCTCATACTTGAATCATTTGAACCATCATTTCAGGAAATAATTTATCACCATCTAATGATTCCCACATTTTAATTCATGATCATATATCTTCTGCTAAAAGTAATAATCTTTGCTTATATACTTCATTTCAAACAGCTGTCGATGTAATTTTTAGACTCTCAACAACAGATACTCAAGAAGAAGTTAATCAAGAAAATACTCTCGCAAATTTTGATAATATTAATTTTCTAGTAATTCATCAAAACACAGGCACTTTCATAACTATATTATCATACATATATTTACCATCCGGTGTTTTTCTCCATAATTTTATAAATATATAAAATATAACACCTATAACTATAAATAATAACCAATAATCTCTAAATATATCAGAAGTAGCCATTAATGCCTTAGTAGAAGCTGGTAAAACAGATTTATCGTCAAATATATCTAATAGCTTAGGTACAATCATAGTCATCATAACTCATATAACACCTATAACTACAACTATAATAAACATTGGATACATCATTGCTGATTTGATTTTTCAGTTTAATGATTCAACTTTCTCTATTTGTTCAGCCAAGTCATTCAACACATTATTTAATTGTCCTGTTTTTTCTCATGATTTTATTATTCACATTTCAGCCTCAGTAAAACTAGATGGAAACATTTCTAAACATTCAGAAAGATTTTTTCACTCTTTTAATTCAGAACTAAATCTTCATAATATAGCCTTAAAAACTTGATTTTTTTCTTGTTTTTCAAGTACTTGCATTGATTTAACAAGTGTCATTCAAGCATTCGTCATTGTAGACAAAAGACGATAGAAAATTACTTTTTCTTTAGTTTTTACAGACTGCAAAGAAACAACGTAATTGTTTAATGTATCCATAAAATTCCCCTTTAAAACAGGATCTTTTGCATTATGGACATTATTGCCATTTTCATCTTTTTTGCTGTCATCTAATATTAAAAAATCTGCCATAGCTTTATATTATAATTAAAATTATCAATTTTGAGTTTTTGCAACTCTATATACTTCTTCTAAACTAGTTAATCAATTTAACGCTTTCATAATACCATCTTGTTCTAATGAAATCATTCAATCTTTAATTGCTTGATTGTTAATATTAAAAGCTGATGCACCTGAAAGTATCATTGCTTTTACTCATGGTGTAATTTCTAATACCTCATATAATCAAACTCTTCATTTATAACCTAAATTTTCACACTTATCACAACCAACTGGTTTATAAAAAACTGGACTTTTAAGTTTATCTCAAATTCTTCTTTCTAATTCTTCTTTACTAGTTGTATTTATCGCATTCTTTATATTATCTAATGTATCTTTACCTATTTCAGTTGGAGTCATTGGTTTTTTACAGGTACATAATTTTTTAATAAGTCTTTGTGCTATAATAATATTAACTGATGCTGGTATTAAAAATGGTTGTACTCACATATTAATAATTCTGGTAATTGTTTCAGCAGCATTATTTGTATGGATTGTAGACAAAACTAAATGTCATGTCAAAGATGCTTCAATGGCTATATCAACCGTTTCTTTATCTCTCATTTCTCATACCATTATTATATCTGGATCCTGTCTAAGTGCAGTTCTTAATCAATATGCAAAAGTATATCCTATCGCTGGCTTTACTTGAGATTGACTAATACCATCTACTTGGTTTTCAACTGGGTCTTCAAGAGTCATAATATTCACATTGATTTTATTTAAATCAGTTAATGCAGAATAAAGAGTAGTTGATTTACCTGATCAAGTTGGTCAAGAGGTTAATATTACACCATTAGGTAAAGCTAAAGCTTTTTTAATTAAATCAAAGTTTTGTCATTCTATTCATAGTTCATTTAAAGTAGGTATTGTTTTAGATTTATCTACGATTCTCATTACTATTTTTTCTCAATGAACAGTAGGTAAAGTCGAAACTCTCAGATCTAATGATTTTCATTCAATGGTAGTACTTATTCTACCATCTTGAGGAATACGTGATTCATCTATTTTCAGATCAGACATTATCTTAAATCTAGCTACAATTCAACTATGTAAAAAGTTTTGATATTCTAATATTTCTCTTAGTTCACCATCTAATCTATACCTTAGTCTAACATATGAAGTTAAAGGCTCTACATGTACATCTGAAGATCATCAAAGAACCGCGGCTAATATTATATAGTCACATACTTCTTGTATATTATCTCATTTATATACTAAATCTTTTAATTTAGTAACAGCCTCTTTATAATTCATTATTAATTTATTAGTATACTATTTACAAATTTTACTATATTTATCGCAAAGTGGAGTTATTATTTCATTAACATTTAATGCCTTTTTATAGATAAGTTCTAGGTTTTTATTAGATTTTAATTCCTTTCAAATTCAAACAACTCTTAGATTTACATTTTTTAATAAATTTTGATATTTTTTTAATTTTATTAATTCAATTCATTTAACTTTTCAACTTGAAATTGTCTTATTTACATATCAATATAATAATTTAAAATTTAATGTAATTTTATTAATTGAATCTACAACTCTATACTTAGGTAATCATTTAACATAAAATAATAAATTTACTTTAATTTCAAAATGGTCATTTCATTGTGATCCTTTAATAAAATCTATAAATTTTGTTTCATTTCTAGATAAATAAGAACTATCTAAGTATTCTGGCATAGATATATTATTTATATCTATAATTTGATGTTCAAATATATTATAATCTACAGTATATTTATCACCTGATAATACTTTAACAAACCCATTTGTAGATAAGAAAGCACTATCTTCATTGATTATAATTTCATTATTTAAGGTTTTAATTGTTCATACTTTTTCTATGAAATACAGAAAATTTATTATATTTTTCTTAGTTCATTCTAAGTTTAAACTCAATGGAATTGAATAAATATTTGAATCCATACTATTTCAAACTCATGTAGAAATTACATATTCATCTAATATTTGAACATTTCAAATACCTAAAGATGCCTTAGAGCTCAGGTTAAAAGAATCAATAATAGACTCAATATAATTTATAAATTCAAAATCAGTTAAACTTTTTTCTCATATATTAATATTATTCTCTGAATAAGTAGGTAAAATATTAACAATTTGTTTTTCATTTTCTGAAATTAATTTTTCATTTTCAGGACTTTTAATTTCTTTAGTTTTCTTTTCAATAAATTTTTTAAAAGTAGCTTCATTTTTATTCATTAAATGTTCTTCATAAAAACTTTTGGTCATATTTTTTAATACAACTTTGTATTCATCAGAAGCTTCTGCTGAATCAGTAATACTTTTAAATTCATTATAACTTAATCATTTAGATTCAATTTCTACTATATCATTGTAAATATCTTTAGTTAAAACTTTTTTTTCTTCTATTTCATTTAGAGATTCTACTGTAGATATTGAAAAGAATAAGATTACACCAAATAATAATACAAAATAGAATACAAATCATATAATTATACTATTTTTTTCTCTTGCTGATTTTTTCATACTATTTTATATTATATTTTAAGTTTAAATTAAATGATGTTTTATTCGTAAATCCAGTTTTAACTCATATAACACTGTTAGATTTAAATATTTTTTGTCTATTAATTATAGTAAATTGTTTTGATTCTAAAGTAATATAATTCAAAAAACTATTTGCTATAGATACTGAAGTTCATTTAACTAATGAATCAGCATCATTTTTTCAATTAAATCATCTTATTCATTTTTCATATCATGCTGAATAAGCTACGCAATCCATACTTAAAGTTTTAGTTTTTTCAGTTATAGTAATAGACCTACATTGAATTTTTTCTTTATCTACTTTATCAAATTCAGTTTTTAAATTATCAAATTCTTCTAATATTTTTAATATTTTTAATTTACTAGATGTTTTATCTTTTAAAAATACAACATCTTTAGTCTTAGTAAAATTTTCTATTTTATATAAACTTTGTAAAATATTCAAAATATCAGCAATTTGATCTTTTTTCGTATTTTCTAATTTAAATTCATAATCACTTTTTAATGTAGATATAGATGTACAAAAATTTCAATTGTAATGTATATTATCTAAAAGTAATGTACAAAATGGTTCTAATACTTGATTATCTTTTTTTTCAATAAATACTTTATTTTGAACAAATATATATCAATAAGTAATACTTACACCTAATAAACTTAATATAAACAAAACCTGCATAATGCTTCTAGCTTTATCTACATAATAAAAAATATCTTTATCTCTTTCTTTTTTAATCTGATCAATTTCATCTATTAAGTTATCATCTTGATTGAAATCATCAAATATATTAGATTCATTATTTTCTATATCAGTTTCATCTTCCTCATCATCAGTTAGAACTTTATCTTTTTTCTTAAACAAATCTCAAAAAAATCATTTTTTATTTCAATTTGTATCTCATTCTCAAATTTCTCATGCTAAATCAAATTCTTCTATTTTATCAGTTCATTCGTTTTCATCAACTATTTTATCTTTTTTCTTAAATAAATTTCAAAAAAATGATTTTTTTTCTGATTCTTCAGTGATTTCTTCTATTTCTGATTCAAATCATTTATCTTCAATAACAGGAGTATTCTCCTCAGTCAATAAAGGTTTTACAACTTTTTTAATTTCTTCTTTTCTTTCTGGAATATCAATAATTATATCTGTTTTTTCAGTATCAATAAAAATATCCTCTTCTGTTTTCATAGGAGATTCTTCTACTTTTTTATTATCTATATCTGCTACTAAAGGTTCTACAATAGTATCATCATCGTAAATATTAAGTAAATCTTCATTATTAATATCTGTATTTTTGTCAGCCATATCCATTAATTATAAAATAACTAACAAAATAATAACATACTTAAAATTATAAAACAAAAATAAAGACTTTACATAAAGACAAAAATATCTATAACTTTTTTTCTAAAATATCTAAAAATTGATTTGTTTTTCCTTTCTTTATATTTATATCATCTGGAAATGCTTTTAAAAACATTTCTCCCCATTTAGTAGAATAAACTCTATTATCCAATAAAATAACTATTCAGGTATCTGTTTTAGTTCTTATCAATCTTCAAAATCATTGTTTTAATTTTATAATTGCCTTAGGTACTGAATACTCTAAAAATGGGTCATCGAAAAATACACTTCTTGCTAAAAATATTGGATCAGTAGGTACAGAAAATGGAAATTTATGTATAACTAAATATTTTAAATCATCTCATGAAATATCTATTCATTCCCAAAAACTATCAGTTCATAATAAAATAGAATTTTTTGAATCTTTTAAGAAAAAACTCATTAGTTTCATTTTACTTCAAGCTATTCATTGTGCATATAGATTAATATTTTCTTTTTTTAATTCACCATTTAATGAAGTATATATCTTCCTAATAAACGAATAACTAGTTAAAAGTGTTAAAATATTTCATCTAACAGTTTTATATAGCTTTCACAAAAAATCTACAACTTCCTCAGAATTATTTTTAATACTTCATATGTTTGTTGGAATAAACATCATAGCTTGTTCACTATAATCAAAATCACTTTCAAAAGAGTAAAAATCAAAATTATCCAAAAAAAGCATTTTCTTAAAGTAATCAAATTTTCATCATATTTGCAATGTTGCTGATGTCAAAATACATGAATTTAGGTTATTCCATAGAGATTCATCTAAATATTTTCAAGGGTTTAATAATGTATACTCAAAACTAACACCTAGATTATCACTAAAATTTAGTATTTTAATATATTTATTACTAGAACTTGAACTTAATATTATTTTAATTAATTCTAAAACTCCTCATAAATACGTTATTTCTTTTGCAAAATCATATTCTTCTTCTACAGCCAAAAAATCTAAAATATCTAAAAAGTCTAGTTCTATTTTTTTTACAAGCTCACTATAGTCAGTTTCTTCAAAAAAATCATCGTCTACTAATGTAGTTTTATAATTTCAATTAACTCATGTTTTATTATTAATATAATGAAATCAATAATCATCTAATAGCTCTAATTTTGAAACTAAATTATCCCTTAATTTCATGAAATTAATTTTTTTTGAATTTATTTTAGTAAGGATTTTTTCTATTAAATCAAAATTCTCATTTAGTGTTTTTATATTGTACTTTTTTCTTAATGAATCAGTAACAGTATCTTCAATATTATGTCATTCATCAATCACCAAATTTTTAATTTTACCTAATATTCAATTTTCATTATTAATATCTGAAAACAATAAACTATGATTAACAATAATTACATTAGAACTCTCTAATTTAGTCCTTGCTTTAAAAAGGTACTCATATCTCCTGTAATCATTTTTATCAGCTAATACACTAAAATTATCAGCATTAATACTCCTTAAAAAGGAAAACTCTTGTCCATAAAAATTAAGTTCATCTAATTCTCCATAATTTGTTTCAAATAACCATAAAGTAATTTTAGATAAAAAGCATATTTTTGAATAATTTATATCTCATATCCAAAATTCATCAAAAAATAATTTAATACTTAAATAATTTTTTTTACCCTTAAGTTTTGTATATCTAAAATCATGAGGTAAATTATCATTTAAAAATGCTAAATCTTTAAAATATAGTTGATCCTGTAATGCTTTAGTTTTTGTAGATATATAAACCTTTTCTCAAGTTTTAAGTGAATGTGTAATTGAAGGAATTAAATAAGCAAAACTTTTTCATAAACCTGTTGGAGCTTCAATTACAACTTTTTTCTTTCAATTAAAACTGTCCATAATCATTTGAGTCATTTTCAATTGATTATCTCTTTTCTCTACTCACTCAAGTAAATCAAACTTTTTAGACATTTTTTTATTGTCAATTTTCTTGTCTATAATAACTACATCATCATTATCTAATTTTCAAACTTTTTTTAATATCTTTTTTTCAAATTCTCAAAAGCTTAAATCCTTATCAATATTATTAAAAATCAGCTCTTTAATAT
>JAMOTX010000002.1 GCA_027062145.1 Candidatus Altimarinota bacterium
TATCTCTATCCTCAGATCTATTAAAAATATGAAATAATAGGTGTTTTTTTTCTTTAGATAATTTATTAAATTTTAATATTAATTGTTCAAATAACTTAATAGTAGCTTTAACATCGTTTAATGCTCTATGTGCTCATGAAAAACTTATTCAAAATGAATTACATAAAACTTCTAAATTTAAAGATAATTCATTAAAGCATAAAAAATTTGCTAAAAAAAATGTATCTAATTTTATATTATTATTTAATTTAACTCACTCTCTTGTTAGAAAATCTACATCAAAAGAAATATTGTGTCATAATACAGGTGAATCCCCTATAAATTTTATAATATCTTTTTTTAAATCATCAAATAATGGTGCTCAAATCACATCAGAATTTTGAATATTAGTAATATTTGATATTAATTCTGGTATTTCTTTCTCTGGATTGATAAGAGTTGAAAATTCATCAATTACTTTAAAAGTTTTTTCATCAAATTTAATCATAGCTACTTCTATGATACTATCATTATATTTATCTAATCATGTTGTTTCTAAATCTATACAAACTATCATATTTTTAAAATAATCTTGAATAAAATATTTACATATATATAATACTTCATAATAGCGATTAACAAAAATGAAAATGAAAAAAATAATAACTTTAATACTTTTCACATCAATTATTCTATCAAATATAAATAATTTATATGCTGAATACAATCAAGATAATACTATATCGAAAGCTATTTTAGTGGAAACTTATGTAAAAAAACATATTATTAGAATTAATGAGTTTATAGAAAAATATAATATAAAAAATTCACAATATCTAGAAAATGATATAAAAGAGTTAAAAGAATCAATAGTAGCTTTAGAAAAAATAAAAAGATCAGAAATAAATTCTCAAAAAAGTGAAGATATAATCAATGCTATAGTTAAAAGAATCAAAGTAATTAATGAAAACTTAAAAGCTAATCTAAATAAAGAAAAATTAATTTTTCAATTTAATTTAAAAAAGAAAAAAATTACTTATACAAAATTATGAATTAAAATATCAAAAAAAATTGATGCTATAAATATTAAAATAGCTAAAACTATAATTAAAATCGATAAAACAGACGTTTTGAAAGAATCAAGAATGAGAAAACATCTAATTAGATTAAACAAAGAAAGTAAAAAATTAAAATCGTTTTGAAATATTAATTTTAAATCAGAAAAAGAAATAAAAGATTCTTTTGTAAGAATACTAAATAATATAAAAAGAGAAGTTAATAAAATGAAAGAATCATTAAAATAAAAAAAAGATTAAAACTATGTTTTAATCTTTTTTTATACCTAATTTTTCAAATAATTCAGTTATTTCTCATTTAGAAAGATGTTTATACTCTCAAAAATCTAATTTTCATAAAACTATATTTTCAATTCTAATTCTTTTTAATTTTTTAACTCTAGACCCTACTTTTTCAACCATTCTTCTTATTTGTCTATTTCTTCATTCTGTAAGAATTATACTAAAAGTTCATGATGATATTCTTTTAATAGCAGCTTCATTTGTCATTTTTCATAAAATCATTAATCAATCTCTCATTGATTCTAATTGATCATCATCAATTGAACCAAACGTTTCAACTACGTATTCTTTTGAATGTTCATATCTAGGATGCATTAAAAAGTTAGCTAACCTACCATCATTTGTCATTAATATTAATCACGTAGTTTCTTTATCTAGTCTTCATATGGGAAAAACTCTTTCTTTTACATCCATTATATCAACGATATTTTTTTCATTGTTTTGAGCACATGTAGTCTCAATTCATCTAGGCTTATTAAGCTTATAATAGACAAGATTTTTCTGTTCTTCAATTGCCTTATCTAGAAGAACTACTTCATCTTCTCAAGGAATTATAGATTCCCCTATCTTTGCCACTTGTCCATTAACTTTTACCAAACCTCTTGCAATATAATCCTCCGCTTTTCTACGTGAACATATTCAAGCTTGGCTCATATATTTTTGTATTCTAACTTTTTCTTCCATATTTTTTATTAATTTGTAATAATTCTAACTTCATTTATTAAATCTATATCGTATTTATTTTTAACATTTTCTTTAACTTTTTTTATCAATGTTAATAAATCTTTATAATTTGTATCATCATCTGACATAAGAAAATTAGCATGTATATTTGAAAAATATGCTCATCATATTTTTTTTCACTTAAATCACGATTCTTCTATTAATTTTCCTGCTGATTGCTCTTTAGAAGGATTTTTAAAAAAACTACCACAACTATTCCCTTTTGGTTGTTTATTTTCTCTAAAATCAATATTATCAACATCTGAATGATATTTTTCGACCTTTTTAGATAAATCAAAAAAAGTTTTTATTATAAAATATATTTCTGTCTTTTTATAAATACTATTTCTATATTCAAATCAACTTTCTTTTTTATCTAAAACTTTAATTTTTCAAGTTTTTAACTCTAAAACTTCTGCTTTTAAAAAATTATTTTCAATTTCTAATCAAAAACATCAAGCATTTCAAAAAACAGCTCATCAAATAGATCATGGTAATCATATAAATCTTTTCCATAATAATTGTCCATTATCAAATAATGATTCCGCTATATCTGAAATATTTTCATTACTATAAGAATCTAATATTTTTGTTTCATTATTATAATTCCATCATTCTAGACAGTTATTAATAATAATTCAATCAAAAATATCAAAAGCAAAAAGCATATTAGTTCCTCATCAAATAAACAATAACTTAATATTATTAGCTTTTGCAAAACTATATATTTCAGACAATTTTTCAATATCTTGTCTATTATGTATTTCATAATAATATCTAGCTTTTGCCTTTGTTTTAAAATTTGATAAACTTTTTATGTCTTTATTTTCTATTAAATAGTCTAAAGTCATTGTCTATTATTTATTGATATATTTTTTAATTGCTTCTGCTGTAAAACTAATTTTTGATTTTTTAATATCATCTACAGTTCAAAATGTTATTAAATCTCATCCTTTATCTCATCACTCTAGTCATATGTCTATAATGTGGTCTGCATTTATTATAACATCCATATTGTGTTCTATTACTAGTACTGAATTACCTTTATCAACTAATGAATGTAATATTGTCAATAATTTGTCTACATCTTGAAAATGTAATCATGTAGTTGGTTCATCTAAAATATAGAACGTTTTTCATGTAGATCTTTTTGAAAGTTCAGTAGATAGCTTAATTCTTTGAGCTTCTCATCATGACAAAGTAACACTTGATTGTCATAATTTAATATAAGATAATCATACTTCATCAAGTACTTTTAAAACTTTAATTATTTTAGGATGATTAGAGAAGAAATCTAATCACTCTTCAACAGTCATAGCTAATACATCAGATATAGTCTTTCATTTATATTTTATTTGAAGTGTTTCTGAATTATACCTTTTTCAATTACATGATTCACATTCTACATAAACTGGAGGTAAAAAATGCATTTCTATTTTTTTAACACCATCTCAATCACATTCATCACATCTTCATTGTTTAGTATTAAAACTAAATCTTCAAGGTCAAAATCATCTAATTTGAGCTTCTTCACTCATTGAGAAGACATCTCTTATAGCTGTAAATACTCAAGTATATGTAGCTGGATTAGATCTAGGAGTTTTTCAAATAGGGGATTGATCAATTATAACTACTTTATCTAAATGATTTAATCATGTAATACTTTTAACAGATCAAACTTCTCTCTTAGCTCTATTAAGTTTATTAGCTAGATAATTAGCTAATATATCATTAACTAAAGATGATTTACCACTTCATGAAACACCCGTAACTACTACAAAATTTGAAAGGGGAATAGTAACATCTATATTTTTAAGATTATGCTCTTTTGCTCATGTGATTTCTAATACTTTTCAATTTTTCTTTAAATCTTCATAACTAGGTCTAA
>JAMOTX010000003.1 GCA_027062145.1 Candidatus Altimarinota bacterium
TTTTACCACTTTTTTTACTGGTTCTTCTTTTTCTTTTACCACTTTTTTTACTGGTTCTTCTTTTTCTTTTACCACTTTTTTTACTGGTTCTTCTTTTTCATCAGTAAAACTAATACTTTCTCATGTCTTTCATACTCATTTTGAATCAGCTTTTACTGTTTTTCATAAATCTTCTGAAATAGCAGAATATGCTGATTCAGTTTTTGTTCCCCATGAACCATCTAGATTTCAGACAGCTTGTCATGATAATTTAGCTATTATTTGAACAGCATATGTTTCAGAAACACTTGATCTATCAATATTTTGAGGTAAAGAACCTTTAAGTGAATTAATGATATTTTCTTTATCAGTATCTTCTATTCAATCAAAAGATTCTTTTAATGCTTTTTTATTTTCTTCAGTTCATTTATTTAATATATCTTGTATATCTTGTATATCAAAATTAGTTTTTCATGATTCTTTATTTATATCTACTGCATCCATATTAAATGCTTGTGATTCTGTTCCCGCCATATTATTTTTTTAAATTTTAAATATATAAATAAATTGTATCATATATATATAACAAATTACAAAAAAAAGAGACAATATATCTCTTTTATAATTCATTAAATAAATTTTCTGCTTCTAATAAATCTTTTTCTCTATCTTTTTTTTCTATTTCTATCATTTCTTGCAACTCATTTTTTGCTCTTTCAAATTTTTCTCTAGAAATTAAATCAGTAGTTTCATTCATTGCTTTTGAAACAATTTCTAATATAGCATCTAATAATTCAATATTTATTTCTTTTGAACTATGGACTAAAATAGCTAATGGTCTGGCTAATTCCCATACATTTCATTCTCATAAAAGAATTAAGGTATCTAAAACTTTTTTCTTTTTTTCTTCTATATTTAAAGACATTAGTTTATTTTTAATAGTATTATTTAATTAATTATATCATATTAAAATACTTAAGGCAAAAAACTATTTACAAACTTTTTATTCTTATTAAAATAATTTAAGAATAATTTAAGAAATATAATTATTATATAAATACTTTAAAAATAAATAATACAGATATGACAAATTTAGACTATGATTTAATTATTGTTGGAGCGGGTTCAGCTTGATACCCTGCATGAATGTATGCATCAAGATATAAACTTAAAAATCTAATAATTGGTGCTCAACCAGGTGGAGCTCTTGCTACTTCTCATAAAGTAGAAAATTATCCAGGTACTATTTCAGCACCAGGTAAAGAAATAATGGACTGATTTAAAGATCATGCAGAACAAAGTGGTTCTGAAATATTAAGTGAATTAGTTGAGAAAGTAGAAAAACACGAAGATCATTTTCATGTAACAACTGCAACTTGAAAAGAATTAAAAGCAAAATATGTAATAATTGCTACTGGTAACAACCATAGGCCTCTATGAGCTAAATGAGAACAAGAATTCATGGGGAAATGAGTAAGTTACTGTGCTACCTGTGATGGGATGTTTTTTAGAAATAGAGATATTATAATGGTTGGTTGATGAAATACTGCAATTACTGAAGCATTATACCTAGCTGATATTTGTAAAAAAGTTTACTTAGTTCATAGAAAAGATACTTTTAGAGCTGAAAATTCTTGGGTTGAAAAAATGAAAGCTACTGAAAATATAGAATTAGTTTTAAATGAAGAAGTTGAAGAAATAACTTGAGATGCATTAGGTATGACTTGAGTTACTCTTAAATCGTGAAAACAGTTAAAAGCTGATTGAATATTTGTTGCAGTTTGAACTATACCAAATGCAAATATTGTAGATTCATTAAACTTAGAAAAAGATAATGAATGATGTTTAATTGTCGACTCTAGACAAGAAACTTCTCTTAAAGGTTTATATGCTGCATGAGATATAACAACAAATTCAAATAAATTTAAACAAACTATAATGTCTGCTGCTGAATGATGTTTAGCTGCAAATAGTGTACATGAAGATAATTTAAGATAAAAAAGAACTGTTATTAAACAGTTCTTTTTTATTGTAAAAAATGATAGATAATTGACAAAAAAAAGAAAATATAATATTATTTATTAGATATTAACTTATTTAAATATGCTAGTAAATGTTGAATGATTTAATAAGAGGACATATAATGTATCAAACTCACAATTAGAAAAAAAATTTGAACAATATAATACTCTTGAAAAGGATAAACATGATATAAGAAGGATCTTTCAATTGGCAGATGACCAAAGAAAATTTGAAATGATTTCTCATATTGATTATTTGCTCCAAAAATTTAATGAAATACATGAAAATATTAAAAAAGAACAAATAATTGCTATTGAAGAATGAATCCAAGATATTTTCGCAAACTTATCTATATTTAGAAATGATAAAAAAGTAGTAGATGTACTTGCTGCTCTTGATTAATAATAATTATAAAAAAATGACTGAAACAAATAAAACATACACTAGAGTAAAAGACAAAATATTTCTTTTAAAAGAACATATCACAAAAAATAATGAGCAATTACTAAAATTAGAAAAAACTGTAGACTATCTTAAAGAAGATATGGAATGACTGAATATAATAGAGTTATGATTAGATAAAATCATAATATCTGTAAATATTATAAAAAAAGATTGAAATGAAAATTTTAGTAAAATGCTAAATAGTATTTTAAAATCTGTTTAATTTAATAATTAATAAACAAAAAATGAGCATAGAACAAAATAATAATATAGAAAATATAGAAAAAACTACTGAATCATTAAATGCTGAAATAGATAGTAAACTAAATAGTATAAAAGAAATTTCTTGAGAAAATGATTCAATATCAAAATTGATAGAAGTAAAAAATGCACTAAGTGAAAATAAAGATGCACTTAATATAATTAATGAATGATTAAATAAAATAAATGATAATCTTTCAATTATTAAACAATCATGAGAAGAACAAATTAAAAAAATCTTTGATTCATTAAAACATGAAATAGAATTATCTGAAACTACAATTCCTGATATTGATAAACAAATAAACAATATATAAATGTCTTTTTTTACTTTAAATAAACTGAAATCATACCTTCCCTTCCTTGAATGGATACCTGAACTTAAAGATAAAAAAGTATTAAGAGCAGATATTTTTGCATGAATAACAGTAGCTGTTATCCTTATTCCTCAAGCAATGGCATATGCTTCTTTGGCATGATTACCCCCATATATCTGACTTTACACTGCATTTTTACCAGTAATGATTTGAGGTTTATTTAGTAGTTCTAGACAATTATCAACATGACCAGTTACTGTAATATCTTTAATGACAGCTACTGCACTTGCTCCATTTGCACTTGATTTAGAACAATACATAATGTACGCCGCTATTTTAGCTATTATGATGTGAGTAATGCAATTAACTTTGTGATTTTTAAAATTATGAAGTATTTTTAACTTTCTTTCTCATTCAGTCATAGTTTGATTTATAAATGCTGCAGCTATTTTAATATGATTTTCTCAATTAAAAGGCTTATTTTGAGTAGATATTCCATCATGATTACCTTTATACGAATGAATTCAGGTTTTATTTAATGCTGCTCTTATATGAACTAATATATATATATTAATATTTTGAATATTTTGAATATTCTCACTATATATATTACATAAATTTTTTCCAAAAATTCCAAGATTTTTATTTGTAGTAATAATTTCAATAATTATTTCCTATCTTATTTGATTTGAACAATTATGATGAAAAGTAATTGGAGAAATTCCAGCTTGATTACCTAGTTTATATATTCCAACTATAAATATAGAAATATTAAAACAATTGCTTCCTGCAGCCTTAATAGTATGATTTTTATGATTTACAGAAGCTATATCTATTGCAAAATCTATATGACTTGAAACTAAAAAAAGTGTATCTACAGATCAAATGTTAATAAGTGAATGATTAGCAAATTTAGCATCATGATTTTCTAAATGATACCCAGTTTCAGGTACTTTTGCAAGAAGTGCTGTTAATCTAAAAGCTTGAGCAGTTACTCCTTTTGCATCAATTGTTACTTGAGTGATTATATGAATAGTATTATTATTTTTTACTCCATATTTATACCATTTACCTAGTGCTATATTATCTGCTATTATTATTATAGCAGTTGTATGACTTATTAAAACAGAACCTATTATAAAGTCTTGGAAAATCCAAAGAACAGATGCTATAGTTTCAATAATTACATTTTTTGTAACATTATTTTATGCTCCTCACTTAGAAGTATGAATATTTACATGAGTATTTTTATCTATTGTTTTTCATTTATATAAATCAATGAAACCTAGATTTTCAGAACTTTCTATCGCAAAGGATTGAGCATATAGAGATGCTGAGTTACATAATTTAAAAACTAGTAAAAAAGTTTGAGTTTATAGATTTTATTGAAAATTATTTTTTGTAAACATTCGGTATTTTGAATGAAAACTTATGAAATATATTGAAGAGAATAAGGAAATGAAAGTAGTTGTAATTGATTTTGATATGATTAATTATATTGATTCTTCAGCTATGGAAGTATTAGAAAATATAATTATTTCGATGAAAAATTATAATATAGAAGTTTATTTTGTATGAATTCATGCAAATTTATGGAAACAATTTACAGCAACGTGATATTTAGAAGAATTTTGAAAACATAATGTTTTTCCAAAAATAGTAGATATTATTAATCACTTAAAAGAAAACAACAGAAGACTTGGTTTAAAACCATTATTAAAATATATGCCAATAAAAAAGAATGATAAATAATTATCATTCTTTTTTTATTAAAATTCCCAAGTTCAGTTCATAGCACTAGATTGAGCATAATTTGTAACTGTCGATTCAAAGAAATTACCTTTTTCAGCATTATTATCTTGAAGTCTATCTAAATGTTTATATGGATTAGAAACCACATTATTATATAATGGTTTAATACCTAGCATATTAAGTCTTTCATTTGCTAACCATTTAGTATAATTTTCAATATTTTGGTGCCCCATACCAATAATACTTTCTCATAAAATATGTTTAGACCATTTTATTTCTTGTTTTACAGCGGTATCCATCATATCTAATAACATTTGTTCATCATATACTTCTGGAAATTCGTTTTTAATATCTTTTATAATGTTAGCAAAAATTGTAACATGAGTTAATTCATCTCTTCTGATATAATTAATCATTCTATCAGTTGCAACCATTTTACCTTGATCAGCAAGAGTATCAAAAAAAGCAAAACCATTATAAAAATAAATACTTTCTAATAAAAAATTTCAAATTACTCATTTAAAGAAACTTTTATCAGTAGGATTATCAATAAAATCTTGATATATTCCTCAAATAAATTCATTTCTTTCTAATAAGTTTTTATCTGTTCTCCAAAAATAATAAATATCATCTCTTTCTTGAGCATTAACAACAGTTTCTAATATAACTGAATATGATTGACTATGAATTGCTTCTTGATAAGCTTGAATTGATAATATTAAGTTAACTTCAGGAGCTGTAATATAATCATTAAAATTTGGAAGATTAACAGTTTGAATAGAATCCAAAAATATTAAAAATGAAAGAATTCATTTATAAGCTCTTTGTTCATCTTCACTTAAGGCTTCACGCAATTGGATAGCATCTTCTCATAATCCAGATACTTTTTCAGGAATCCAAAAATTTCATACCATTACTTGATATAATGATTTAGCCCGAGAATATTTAACAGCATTTAATTGAAATAACCCTGTAGTATTTCATTTTATTATCGATCTAGCTGATACATCATCATTCCCTTTTGGGTTGAATATCACATTTGCTTTTAATTCACTTTGTGTCATATTTTTATCTTTATTTTAAATAATTTTTCCTCTCTTATAATTTAATGATTTTAATAAAAAATAACACTTTATTTATACACTTCGTGTTAATTACTTGTTAAAAAAATATTAAATTATTAGCCTTTTCTTTCTTTATTAATAAATTCTACAAAATCTTTAGCAGAATCAAATTTTAAATGTACTGATGCATATCTAACATAAGCAACATCATCTAATACAAATAAAGCAGCTAAAACATCTTTTCAAATCTCTTTTGAAGTTATTTCATTTTTGTTACTCCATTTAAATTCTAACTGTCTTATCATATCATTAATAATATAAACACTTAGATTTCTTTTATTTGCAGCTATTAAAATACTGTCTTCCAATTTACCTCTATTATATCTTTGTTTTCTATTTCAAGATTTCACAACAATCAAAGTCATAATCTCCATTTTTTCAAACGTAGTAAACCTATTATGACAATTTTCACATTCTCTTCTTCTTCTAATTGATTTACCATCTTCAGATGCTCTAGAATCAATTACTTTAGTACTATCACTTCAACAATTTATACAATACATATTTTTATAGTTATCAATATATAGATATATAAGTTGTTTAATTATACGATATATGGGATTTTTGCAAGAAAAAAACTAAGAAAATTCTTAGTTTCTAATTCATACTTTATCTATATATAGATTTCAAATATTTTTAAACTCCTCTAGTTCTTTATCACTAAAACTTTCTCACTTAAAATTTTTATCTAAAGTCTTTCATGTTCTATAATTTTGTAAATAATAAGCCTTAGCTCAAACAATATATTTAGATATGTTATCTATTTTTTCTTTAGTATGAATTCATTTTATAACTGTAGTTCTAAATTCATAATCTATATTCGAATTTAAAATAAGTTTAATACTTTCTAAATAGGGTTTTTCATCTAATTCAACTCAAGCTGATTCACTAAATTTTCAAATCTCATTTTTTATATCCATTGCGATATAATCAACCAATTTATTATCTAATAAATACTTTATTATCTTTGGAGACTGACCATTTGTATCAAGTTTAACAAGAAATCACATTTCTTTTACTCTTTTACAAAATTTAGGCAAATCTTTATGAATAGTAGGTTCTCAACCACAAATAGAAACTCAATTTAAAAGTCATTTTCTCTTTACTAAAAAGTTAAATATAGCTTTTTCAGGAATAAGATTCTTATTAACTTCTTTTAATTTCTCAGGTAATACAAACTCACTATTATGACAAAATCCACATCTAAAATTACATCCAGGTGTAAAAACTATACATGAAGTTTGTCATGGGTAATCTATTAGAGAAAATTTATTTATTCAGGATATTAACATATTTATTAATTAACAAGCAAATTGTGCTGAAAATTCTGCATTAGCATTATTTTCTTTAAAATAATTTCTAGAATAAAATTCTGCTTTTTTACCAATATTAAAACTAGTAACTGGTCTATGATATCCCATAACTCTAGTATATATTTCACATCTAGTTCTTTCAACTTCTTTCCCTGCTTTATTTACAAATATTTCTGACATAATATTTTTAGTTATTTATTAAAATTAAACTTCTTCATTACTTATTTTCTTCATTTTATCACTATCATCTGTATAAATTTCTCTTGTTTCTAAGTCAAATTTCCCTCCTGTGTACCCTTTTTCTGCATCACATTTTGGACAGAAGTCATGTTCTCAAATAACATATCCATGATTTGGACAAATTGAGAATGTTGGAGAAATAGTAATATATGGTAATTGATAAGTACCTAATACATTTTTTACAAAATTTTTACAAGATTCACTATCAGTTAACCTTTCTCACATATATAAATGAAGTACTGTTCAACCAGTATATTTACATTGTAATTCATTTTGTTGTTCTAAAGCTTCAAATGCATCATCTGTAAATCCTACTGGAAGCTGTGATGAATTTGTATAATAAGGGGCTTTTTCAGTTCCTGCTTGTATAATATCTGGCATTTGTTTTTTATCTTCTTTTGCAAATCTATATGTAGTACCTTCTGCTGGAGTAGCTTCTAAATTATACATATTTCCTGTGTCTTCTTGATACTCTTTTAAATGATCTCTCATAAGATCAATAATTTCCATCCCAAATTCTTTCCCCCAAGTAGTTGAAATATTTTCTTTTCAAGCAGTAAAATTAAGAATTGCTTCATTCATACCATTTAATCAAATTGTAGAAAAGTGATTTCTAAAACTTTTTAAATATCTATAAGTATATGGATATAATCCTGACTCTAACCATTTAGTAATTGTTTTTCTTTTTAGTTCTAAAGAAGCTTTAGCTTGTTCCATCAAATATGATACTTGTTTTTTAAAAGCTTCCTTATCTCCAGAATGAATATAACCAATACGAGCCATATTTATAGTAACAACTCAAATACTTCATGTCATTTCAGCTGAACCAAATAATCAACCTCATCTTTTTTCCAATTGTGTTAAATCTAGTTGTAATCTACAACACATTGATCTAACAGCACCTGGAGTATAAGCATCTGGATTTACTACTTTTTCTATAGTTCCATCTTCTTTTTTAACTCTTTTAAATTGAGATCATACAAAATTTTGAAAGTATGGTAGTCCATATTTAGCTGTCATTTCAAATAAAGCATCAATATCTGGATCTTCCCAAGGAAAATCTTCAGTAATGTTATATGTAGGAATTGGAAATGTAAATACTCTACCATTTCTATCTCATTTTACATATACTTCTATTAAAGCCTTATTAATTATTCTCATTTCATCATCTAGTTCTGAATATTTCTTTTTATAATATCCATTATCAATTCAACCTAAGAATAATGCTTTATCTTTTAGATCATCAGGACAAGTCCAATCTAAAGTAATATTAGTAAATGGAGATTGTGTTCACCATCTACTTGGTACATTTAATCCAAAAATAAAATTTTGCATTTGTTGGTAAACATATTTATATGTTCTATCATAAATATATTTTTCGCGTGTCTTTTCTGATTTAAAACTAGCGTTTGTTTTTTCTAAATCTTCTATAACATATTCTTTATATTTATGAACAAAAGGTGCTAGATATGTATCAAAAGATGAAAATGCTTGTGCTCCCGCCCATTCATTTTGAAGAGTTCAAAGAAAATTAATCATTTGATTAACAGCTGCTTGTAAATTTTTAGCTGGACCAGAATCTACTCTTTTATCTGAACCATTAAATCATTCTTCAAGTAAAGCTCTTAAACTCCAACCTGCACAATATCCCGAAAACATATCAAGATCATGAATATGCATATCTGCATTTCTATGTAAATTCCCTATTTCAGCTGGATAAATATGACTTAACCAATAATTAGCTGTAACTTTACCAGAAAGATTTAATATCATTCAACCAAGAGAATAACCAGAATTTGCATTAGCATTTACTCTCCAATCTGCTTTAGTTAAATATTCTTCCATTGATTGTCATACTTCAATTACAACATTTTTATCAAATCTTTGTTCAGATCTTTTTTGTCTATACAAGATATAGTTTTTAGCAACTTTATCATGACCTTCTTTTATTAATGCTTCTTCAACTTCATCTTGAATTAATTCTACATTTGGTATATTTTTTCAAACTTTAGCTTCTACCAAAGCTATAGCTATATTTGTAATACTTTTAGCTGCATCAAAATCAAATCAACCTGATGCTTTAATAGATGCAACAATTGCCTCTTCTATTTTTGACTTATCAAAAGTTGCAATAGCTCAATTTCTTTTTTTTACTTTATATATAGGCATATGTAACACAAAATTATTACTTAAAATAAAAACTACATATTGTATTGTAGTGAAAATACTATATACAATATGTAGTGATAATGCAAATATTTTTTAAACTTTTTATATTGACTATGACTTATTTTATTTTAACAAAAACACCACATATAGATTACATAGCTATTTCCTTACTACAATATATAGTATTAATAAATATAATTAATTATAAAAAAAACACCACATATAGTGGTGTTTTTCTTTATTTTATTTTTCTACTTTTTTAGTTCAAGTAGTATTTCTTTTAACTGTAGTTTTTCTCACTGTAGCTTTAGCTGCAGATACTTTTTTTACAATTGTTTTTTTAACTTCAGATTTAGTATTAGTAGCTTTTACAACTATTTTAGTTGTTTTAGCTTTCTTACTAAATAATATTTTACTAGTTAAATCAATAAATATACCAACTCAACCTAATATCATCATTGTATCTGGTAAAATTCTAAACCACATCCATGTTTTGACTGGTTCTAGTGTTTCATGTAATCTAGCAAAGAAATAACCCATATCATATGAAGTAGCTCATTGATGAAATCAAATTATTATAGTAGGAAGGGCAAATAATAATACTCATAAAGTTAATAACCAAAAACTAATATTAGCTAATTTTGTTTTCCATTCATAATTATTAGCAAGAGAGTTTGACCTAACTACTAAATATAAAAATGCTATAGTTATATAACCAAATGCTCAAAGTAAAGCCACATGAGCATGAGGCATTATTAAATAAGTACCATGAGTATAATAATTAATAGTTGGTGTATTAATTACCATTCACAACCATCAAGCTCAAATAAAGTTTAATACAGCTGAACCTGAAATCCACATAAACACTGTACCAAATTCAAATCATTTAGAAGTATATACTTTTTCTCTATAATTATTCCATGCTTCAACAATCAATAGTACTAATGGTAAAGGTTCCATAGCTGAAAATATTCAACCAATAGCTATCCAATGTTGATCAAGCCCTTGCCACCAGTAATGATGACCAACTCATAAAGTTCAAGAGAACATTACAAGTAGAAGTTCAAATAACATTAATTTAAGAGCTGATCTTTTAGAAACAAGTCCAAGAGAAACAGTAAAAAATGAAATTACTCAAACCGCAAATAATTCAAATGTTAATTCTACCCACAAGTGAATTACCCACCATCTATAGAAATCATCTACAGTAAAGTTTGGCATTATTTTTTGAAAAGGAATCATTCAAGCTACATATAATCCAGCGATTGCAAATGCAGACCAAACTATAACAGCAGCAAAAGGATTTTTAACTGATGCTTTTTTAAGTAATGAAACTATAAGTAAAAACCAGAAAACAAGTCATACAACAAGTATTATATCCCAAAATCTTCATAAATTAATTAATTCTCTTCATTCATTACCTAACCAAAACCATGATTCTGGTAACATTCACATAGCACCCATATATAATCATATAACACTACCTACTACTAAAAATAAAATAGCAACAAATAGTACATGTATTAACCAAGGATATTTATGATCTTTTCATGCAACCCATGGAGCAATCATCATACCTCAAACTAACCAACCTGCAGCAATCCAAAGAATAGCTAATTGCGTATGAATAGATCTCATAGCATTAAAAGGCATATTGCTTTGAGAGAAAAAATTATCTAACAAAGGAAATAATCCATGAGTATCTAAAAAATTTAATGATGGATCTGCATATATATGAGCTAAATAACCTCACATTGTCATTTGAACTACTATAAGTAGAGCAATAACAGGAACCCACCAAAGTAGATTTTTTTGTGATTGAAACATTTTAGTAACCTTTAACGGTTTTTCTAAATCTTTTTTATCTTCTTTAGTAAAGAAATAATTATATCCTAAGAATATAACTAATATACTTAAAGGCCATAAAAGTAAGAATTCCCAAAGAGAAACTACATGATTTACCCAAGCTATATTTTGATCAACTAAAGGTTCATTTGGCCAGTTATTAGACCAAGTTCTATAATCAGCTTCTGGTTTACCAGTCTCATGATTTATTCTAGGACTTGATATAACTAATTGAGACCAGTCAACGAAGGCTGCTATTTTAGCAACTTTTTCTTCAGCTGTTACCGTCTTAATAATATCTCAAGTCTCCCAATGAGTAGCAATTCATGTTTTTATAATTCAACCTGGATAACCTCTAGTAGAATCTCAGTTTAACAACATATTAGTTAAATATGCAACATTTTTTTTATAAGCTAAAGCAGATGCCTCAGTATAAACCGTCTTTTCTAAGTCTAATTTAGTACTTTTAAAATCTAATTTAACCATTTCTTTAACCGCTCATTGTTCAACTACATTTAAATGAATTTCTGGATTAAATATTACAGGTAATCATTTAGTTCATACTAAATCATGTTCTTGTTCAACTTTTTCTCTAAGTAAAATTTTTCAAAAATTATATGATCCATATATATCATAAAGAGTAGTAGCTCTATTATGGAAAAAATCAGTTGAAAAATCAGGACCAAGATATGCACCCATACCCAACATAGTTCCCCAGTCTGTTAAGTCATATTGTTGAAAATATGCTTTACCTTGAGCAATATCATCATAAGTATAAAGAACTTCTCATTGTTCAGATACTACTTCTTGTGGAATAGGTGGAGTTTCCTTCCCTAGATTAGCAGTATAAAAAATTAAAGCTGTAACCATAACAACTACGATTGTCCAAAATGTCCAAGCTAGCCATTTAGTGGTCATAAACTTATCTAAAATAGAATCTTTCATAAAAGAAAAAGATAAAATAATAAAAATTACATATTGTAATTAGATAAATTATATATGAAATATAGCATAGTCAAGCCATATCCATAGTTTTAGATTGACGGAAATTATATATGTTTTCTACTTAATAAAAGAGAACTATTCTTATTATAGAATAATTCTCTTTTCAATTTTATTTATTATCCATTTTTGAAAGTAAATTCAATAATGTAATTTGTGCATTACATGCTCATTCTGGAATAATATAATTTTTTGTTAACTCTTTTAAGTCACCTAAATCATCTTTACTAACATCTGATCAATCAATATCTTTAACTATTTCATTAACAGTTATATATTCTCAATGATCTGCTCCATGAACAGTTGCAACTTTATCTGCAAAAAACTTTAATTGTTCTAACTCTTTAAAATTTAACATATTTTTTCTTTAAAATTAAAATTTACTTAGCACCATGAATAACAGTTGGTAAACAACCAACACATACAAATTTAGCTTCCCCCTCTTTTTCAATAGCAACAAGAACTTTATCATGTGAAGTATTTTCACACATAAAACATTTATTTTCCATAATATATTTTTTAATAAGTATATAAATAAATTATATATTTAAACATATATTAATCAAATACTATTCTAAAATAAAAAAATATTGCATTATAAATAAAAATTACTAAAATCACTCTCGCTTAACTTTACGTCCATAACGTTTTATGGACAAAAAAATAACCACATAAATGTGGTTATTTTTTTATTATTATCCTGAACAACTATCACAACTTTTCACTTCTAAACTCATACTTCTTACATAGTATACAGTTTTGATACCTTCTTTATGAGCTTTCATATAATATTCATATAAATCTCTTGGAGAAGTAGTTGCCGGATTTATCATCCATTCAAATGAGATTGATTGATCAATCCATTTATATATAACTCATACCATATCTATTACATCTCTCATATCCATATTTACATATTCTTTGTAATACCAAAAATTATCTTCAGATAAGTTTGGTGCAACATTTACACTTGGTGCAATTGCATTTGTTTCTACAAAATATTTTTTATAAATTGGAAGAATAGAAGCTGTTGTACCAACAACTAATGCAGTTGAAGTATTTGGAGCTGGAGCTAAATGATATGCAAATCTCATACCATCTTTTTTAATATTATCTATAAGTTTTAACCATTTATCACTCATAGGTGAATTAGATTTAAACCAATCAGCATCTTTTCAAAGTAAAATACCTTTTGACCATTCAGAACCTTCATATACAGAATAAGCACCTCTTTCTTTTGCTAATTTATTTGATGATTGAAGAGTTCTATAAGAGTATTTTTCAAATAATACATCTACATGATCTCTTGCTTCTTTAGTATCATAACCAAGCTTATTTACAGCTAAGTATTCAGCTAGTCATAAAAAACCTAATCAAACTGATCTATATTTCATAGCAGTTCTTTTTGCTTCTTTTATAGGATAGAAATTTAAATCTATTACATTATCTAAAAGCCTCATTGCAACTGGAATAACTTTTTTAATATCTTCATCAGTATTTACCTTTGCTACATTTATAGAAGCTAAATTACAAACAACAGAATCACCTGGTTCGTATTTAATAACTATTTTACCATCTTCTAATTCTT
>JAMOTX010000004.1 GCA_027062145.1 Candidatus Altimarinota bacterium
ATAAAAAAAGATGCTGAATCTTTAAGTAATAAAGAAAAAAATGATATTATAAAAATAATATTACTTGAACATGGTTGAGAAGAAATATTGAAAGACATAAAATATAATATAAATAATAATACTCTTGAAATAACTTCTGAAAATAAAAAATATCAATGATTATTTTTTATAAATAATGAAACTAAACAAATTTTATTTGATTTGTTTTGAATAGAAAATTATAATTTTAAATATAAAAAACCTGAATAAAATCAGGTTTTTTATATTTATTTGACTTTTATATTTTTTATTGTATATTTCTTATACTAAATATGAGGAGGTTATCATGAAATTAATGATAATTATTAGTATTTTTCTAGTATCATTATTTGCTCAAGATTATACAAAAAAAGAATTTGCAGCAAAAGCAATTGATCTAGGATGGAATTATGAAACATGTGCTTTTGGTAGTTCAGGAATCCATATAAATGGAGAATGGGCAGCAATGGAATCAGCTACTCTAAGAGCTGTGAAAAATGTTATTGTAAATAACTGTAGTAAAAAAAGTGTATCATTCAAGAAATACAAAAATGGTTCTATTAAAAGAACTACTGTGTCATCAAGTGGACAATTTGGCTATAGAATTATTTTACAAGGAAAAGTTAAAAATAGATATGTTTCAGCAATATGCGCAAATAAACCAATTATTTGTACAAAATAAAAGTCTTACTATTTTATTAGTAAGACTTTTTGACTATTTACTTAAAAACATATAATACACAAAAATTAATAATAAAATTAAAATATGCTATTATCTGACTTTGATTATCACCTACCTGAAGAATTAATTGCTCAAACACCTATTGAACCAAGAGATCATTCAAAATTATTAAAACTAAATGCTTCTTTTTGAGAAATTAAAGAAGATAAATTTTATTCTATACTTGATGAATTATCAGAAAATGATGTTTTAATTTTAAATAAGACAAGAGTAATAAATGCAAGATTACATTGAAAAAATGATTATTGAAGAAAAGTAGAAATATTTTTACATAAACAAATCTCTGAAAATTCATGGGATTGCCTTATCTTTCCATGAAAAAAACTTAAACCTTGAAGAAAAGTGACTTTTGAATTTTGACTTGAAGCAATAGTACAAGAATATACAGAAGCATGAAGAATAATGAAATTTAATAAATCATGAGTAGATTTTCTTCAAACAATTGAAAAGCTTTGAGAAATTCCTATGCCTCCATATATAAAAGAAAAACTAAAAAATTCTGAAAGATATCAAACTATATGGAGTGAAATAGAATGAAGTGTAGCAGCTCCTACTGCAAGCCTACATTTTACAGATGAATTATTAGAAAAAATAAAAAAGAAATGAGTTAAAATAGAAAAAGTATTATTACATGTCTGACTGGGAACCTTTATGACAGTTAAATCTGATAATATATTGGAACATAATATGCATTCAGAATACATTGAACTAGAAGACGATGTAGCTAAAAGACTAAATAAATATAAATCTGAATGAAAAAGAATTATAGCAGTATGAACAACTTCAATCAGAGTACTTGAAACTATGAGTGATGATTTAGGAAAAATTCATAGCTGAAATAAAGATACAGATATATTTATTTATCCTGGTTATAAATGGAAATTTGTTGATGCAATAATTACTAATTTTCACTTACCTAAATCTACTCTTCTAATGCTTGTTTCTAGTTTTGCATGAAAAGAAAATATTTTTAAAGCATATAACTATGCAGTAAATAATAAATTTAGATTTTTTTCTTTTTGAGATGCTATGTTTATCAAAAAATAAAAAGTTTGACTTTTATTTTTTTTTATTTATATTTTTTTACTAAATACTCCTAAAATTTTAATATGCCTATTACTTCAAATTGAAAATTTCCTGTAATCACATGAGAATTTTCTATACATCCAATGTTAAACAATAAAAATTCATTTAAAAAAATTAAATTAGATGATGAAAATACAGTTCAATCATTATATAGTATTAAGTGAGAAAATTTAAATTATGAAACTTATATTACTATTAATTTTATAATACAAGAAATAGAAAAAATAACTGAAAATAATGAACATTTACAATTAACAATAAAAAATGCTTCAAATAAGATATTAAGAAAACTAAAAAAATCCTCAAATATGTGAGAATTAGCTCTATATCAAAAAATAAAGATAGCTGAACTTGAAGCTAGATCATATGAATTGCAAAAAGAATCATTAACAGATCCACTTACAAAATTAGCAAATAGAAGACTAGTTGATTCAAAATTAGATGAATTAATTAATAATTTTAGTAGAAATCCTCAAGAATTTTCTATTTTTATATTAGATATAGATTTCTTTAAAAAAATAAATGATACATTTTGACATGACATATGAGACATTACATTAAAATGATTAGCAGATATTTTAAATAATGAATTAAGAATTGAAGATACAGTATCTAGACGGTGATGAGAAGAATTTTTAATTATTTTAAAATGATCAAATCATAATATAGCATTACAAAAAGCAGAAAATATAAGAAAGATTATTGAATCTGAACTTATAAAATGTATAAAAGAAACTCAAAACTTAAATAAATTTTGTCCTCATACAAATTGATGTATATATGAAAAAAATTGTCAAAATAATAATTTAGAATGTTTCCCCTCTAAAATCACATGCAGTATTTGAGTTGCAACAATTCAAACCAATAATTGAGAAGTAGAAAGCAAATGTCACTTTATTAAAAGAGCTGATTCTGCATTATATATTGCTAAAGAAAGCTGAAGAAATAAAATATATAGTTGAAAATGATTAGAAATAGAAAAAAAAGAAGACTTATGTTAGTCTTCTTTTTTTATTTAATATCTTTTACTTCAATATCAAAAAATAATTTTTTTCATGCTAATGCATGGTTTGTATCAATAGTTACTGTTTTATCATCAGCATCTATAATAACAAATTGTCATCTAGAAGTAGGTAAAGTTTCTCATACTGTTAAACTTATTCAAGCATCGACAAAAGATTGTAATTGATCTTTTTGTAAAACTTGTTTATTATTTTCATCATATTCTCAATAAGCATCTTTAGCTGAAACTTCTAATTTAAATTTATCCCCTATTTTATGTCAGACCAATCATTCATCCCAACCTTTTATAACTTGTTTAGCTCATAATGTAAATTCAAATGGCTCACCTCTATCTAAACTAGAATCTATTTTTTTACCATCTTCTAAAGTCAAAGTATAATCAACTAAAACTGTATCTCAATTTTCTAAAATTTTACTTTTTTTTTCTAATTCTTTATTTTCTTTCGTTTTTTCAATATTTTTTAATGTATCTTCTAAATTAAACTCAATATCTTTTAGAGAACCATTTTTAAATTCTTTAATATCAATTGAAATAATTTTTACTTCTTTAACTGGTCTATCTCAAGAAGCAGTCTTTGTTTTTTCTAATTTATCAACATTATCAAATCATTCAACAACTCTTCCAAAAACAGAATGTTTTCCATCTAAGAAGTTATTGTTAGCAGTATTTATAAAAAATTGACTTCCGTTTGTATTTTTTCAAGCATTAGCCATAGAAATAGTATATTTATTGTTTTTAAGACTTGAATCAAATTCATCATCAAATTTTTCTCAATATATACTTGTTCAACCCATACCTGTTCCATCTGGATCTCATCATTGAATCATAAAATCTTTTATAATTCTATGAAAAATAACTCCATCGTAGTATCCTTGTTTAGCTAAACCTATAAAGTTAGTAGTAGTAACTGGAACTTTTTCTGTTTCTAATAAAATATTAATTGTACCATTTGTTGTTTTCATTATAGCAACAATATTTCCTTCATTATAATTACTCATTTCTGTATTATTATTATTTTCTAAATTAGTTTTTTCTTCTACAACTTTATTTGTACAAGAAAACATAAATGTACTTAAAAATATTAAAACAAATATTTTTTTTAATCATCCTTTCATATATTTATATATTTAATTAAATAAATTATAAATATATTTAATAAAAATTTTATAATCTATAATATTCACTAATTAATAAATCTTAAAATATTTTATTAATATATATTTATTACTTTTTAGCTATATTTTTTTCTTCAATTTAATTTTAATTTTTCATAAATTTGAATCAAAAAGTTGCAACATATATTGTAAGAATTTTTCTTCATTTGCAAAATTCTTTGTCGTAGTTCTAAGTCTTTGGATATTTATAACTTTGAATTTAATTTCCTTATCTAATTTTAAAAATTCTTTTAATTCATCTCATTTGAAATTATCTACAAAATCTATTTGATAATTAATTCAAACTCTTTTTATTGATTTGATTTTATAATTAGATGCTTTTAATTTAAGTTTTAATAAATTAAAAAAGTTATTTGTTGCAACTGGTATGTTTCTATTTATATCTTTAAAGTCCGATATAATATTTTCTAAATCTTCCAAACTATTTAAACTTTCTATTTCTCTATAAAAATTTATTTTATCAAGCTCAGATGCAAAATAAGAATTATCTATATATGCTCATAGATTTAATTCAATAGAAGTATTATTTCTAATATTATTTTTATTTTTAGTTTTAGTAACAGTAGTTTTTGATTCTATTTCTATATTATTTTTCATTTCTTCTACTTTACTTTCTAGCATTTCTAAAAATAGATTTACTCATATATCGTGTCATTGTCCACTTTGTCTAATACCCAGAATATCTCATCAACCTCTTACTTCTAGGTCTTTAATAGCTAATTCAAATCAGGCTCATAAATGACTATAATCGACAATAGTTTTCAATCTTTTTGCAGCTTCTTCTTTTATCTTATCTTTTTTAAATAATAGATAACAGTATCATTTTCTATCTGATCTTCACACTCTTCATCTTAATTGATGAATCTGGCTTATTCAAAAATTTTGGGCTTCATTTATGAAAATAGTGTTTACATTTGAAAAATCTATTCAATTTTCTACTACAGTAGTTGCAAGTAAAATATCATATTGTTTTTTCTTAAATTCAATTATATTTTTTTCTAATTTATCTCCAGATAATTGTCAGTGAGCAATTATAACTCTTTTACCGGGCAATAATTCTTCTAAAAATTTTCACATTGCTTCAATTGTTTCTACTCTATTATGAATAAAAAATAATTGACCTCATCTTTCAAATTCTCTTTTTGCTGCATCAAATATTACTTGCTCATCAAATGAGGAAACTATGGTTTGAATATCCTGTCTACCCATAGGTGGAGTTGTCAACATTGATATACTTTTAATACCATTTAAAGCCATATTTAGACTTCTTGGTATTGGTGTAGCCGACATAGACAGTATGTCTATATTCCCTTTGAATTTCTTAATTTTTTCTTTATCTTTTACTCAAAATTTATGTTCTTCATCAACTACTAAAACACCTAAATCTTTAAACTGAATATCTTCACTTAATAACCTATGAGTTCAAATAATTAAATCTATTTTTCAAGTTTTTAATTTTTCTAAAGTAGATTTAACTGATGCTGCTTTTTCAAATCTTGTAACTACTCATATATTTATAGGAAAAGGAGAAAATCTTTCTATAGCTTTTTCATAATGTTCATAAGCAAGTACTACAAGTGGTGAGATAAGAGCAGCTTGTTTTCCATTTATAATTGCTTTATAAATACTCGCGAATGCAATTTCAGTTTTACCAAATCATACATCTCATGAAAGCAATCTATCCATAGGATTTTCTGACTCCATATCTTTGTATATTTCAGATATTACATTTAATTGATCATCAGTATAAACATAGTCAAAACTATTAGCAAAAACTGCTTCCTGTTTAGGCAAACTTAAACATTTGTATCATTTAATTAATTTTCTTTTAGCATAAACCTCTAAAAGTTCTCATGCAATCTTTTCAACATCTTCAGATACTTTTTGCAGCTTTTTTTCCCATTCTTTTGTACTAAGTCATGTTAATTTAGGATTTTCTGAACCTACATATTTTGATACTCTTCACACTTCAGTAATTGGTATAAAAAGTTTATCATCGTTTTTATATTCAAGAGTTATATATTCTCTTTTTATTCAACCTAAATCTTTCTCAACTATTTCTTTAAAAACTCAAATACCATGATCAATATGTACTATATAATCCCCTTCTTTGATTTGCATCATCAAATCTAAGTTTTTTGAAAGACTTCTTTTGATTCTCTTTTTTACAAATATTCTAGAGATATTATCATCAGTAATTACAATTGCACTTTTTGTTTTAAAACTTTTTAAATTATTTAAATTTGTTTCAAATATTTCTATTCAGTCTAAATTATTTAAATCTAAAAAATTATTAATTGTTTTTTTATTTTTTGTGAAAATATATTTATTAATATTTTTTTCTTCTAGTATAATTTTAAAATCATCTATTTTTTCTAAATAAAGATCTGTAATTCATAAATCTATATAACTATCTTTATCCGATAAAGAATTAAATATAATATATTCAGTTAATTGTTTACTTATTTTGTCATAACTAGAATAAAAATCTAGAGAGTCCAATATAGTTAAAATATCTTCAGGAATATCAAAGATATTATTATATTTAGAACAAAATTCTAAGTTTATATTATTTCAAACAAAAAAAGTATTTTTTCAATTTGAAATATTATCTATTTCATCTTCCCAAAAACTTATTTGAATAGTATTTCAAATGTTATCTGTAATACTTAAAGTATCTCAAAGAATTTTAAATGAATTCTTATTATTGTAATCTGAAAAAGTATAGTTCAGTTTATTTAACTTTTCTGTTAATTCTGAAAGTTTTATTTTATCTCAAACTGTTATTTCTAATATATTATTATATTTAAATTGATCTATATTATCATAATTTAAATGAAATATTTCTTTTGTAACTATATATTCTCAAGTTTCATTTAAAAATAAATTTACATAATCTCATATAGTAGATAGATTATTTATTTCAAGACCTAAGTATTCAGCAGTATTAATATATGATTTAACATTTTTTTCACTTTCAACGACTATTAAAAATGAATTAGTTATTTCTAATTCATTTTTTAATAGCAATAATCTTGAAAAAATACTACCATAATTTATATAATGAGTATTTCTCTCTAATTTAAGTTTTAAGTTTATCATTTACTGAGATTTATATTATTTTTTACTTAATAATCAGGTTTTTACTTGCAAATTATATAAAAAAATTAGAATATATAAAGTTTAATAACAATAAAAAAATGAATATATTTATAGATACTATTTCTAATGTGGGTTCAGTAATATTATTTGATAATAATAGACAAATAATAGACAAGATAGAATGGGTAGTTAAAGGGAATGAATCCTCTACTTTAATACCACAAATAGACATACTCTTAAAACAAAATGATTTTAATTATAAAGATTTAGAAAATATAGTTGTCGTAAATTGACCAGGAAGTTTTACTTGAGTTAGAACAACTGTGTTAGCAGCAAATAGTATTAACTATATCATAAATAAAAATATGACTGCTATTAGTTATTTTGATTTATATAATACTTACCCAATTATAAAGGCTTCATCAAAAAGAGATTGTTTTGTTCAAAAAACTGAAGAATCAAAAATAGAAATTATAATGAATGATATTTTAATATCTGAATGAATAAATATTGATTCTATTGAAAAAGTTGATTATTTAAGTATAATACAAAAGTTAAAATTTAATAATAAGAAACAAATAGAAGCATTGTATATTAAAAAACCCAATATTTCATAAATTAACTTTATGTTACAATTAGAAAATCTAAGACCTTGAGAAAAAGTAATAATGACTGTGAAAAGACACTGGATAGTATATATTATATTATGATTAGTATTTTTATCATGACTTCTATTTACTATAATTAGTTATGTATTATTTTGAGGACAAACAATTATTTACCTTATAAATATAGTATTTTGGATGTTTTTTTCAGTTTTGCTATATATTAAATGGTTAGATCATGAGCTTGATATGTATGCTATTACAAATAATAGAATTATTTGAATAGACCAAATAGCTTTTTTAAATAGAACTGTAACTGAATGTAATTTATGACAAGTACAAGAAGTTAATTCAAAAACAAAATGACTACTAGCTAATATGTTAAACTACTGAACTCTTACTATATTAACAGCATGAAATGCTACTAATATGCAAATGGATTTTGCTCCAAACTCTATGCAAGAAGCAAGAAAAATATTAAACATAGTTGATGACTATAGAGATAAAAAATGAAAAACTGAAATTATTGAAGAAGAAAATAAAATAATAGACGATAAAACAACAAAGGAATAAATATATTTTTATAAAACTTTTTGAACACCTGACTATATAATTAATATGAGAGATTGTGAAAAAAGTTATTAAATAATATATTTATGTATTTTAAAAAATAACTAATTAAATGAAAGAATTAAATTTAGAAGACATACTAGCTAATACTAGTGATCTTACAAAAGAAAAAAAAGTATGATATGTTGCAATTATAGGTAGACCAAATGCATGAAAATCTACATTTGTTAACTCTCTTATTTGAGAAAAAATATCAATAACTACAAATGTACCTCAAACTACTAGAAAAAGAGTTTTAGCTATTTATAATGATGATGAATCTCAAATAATATTCTTTGATACACCTTGAATACATAAATCTGAAAAAAAATTTAATAAAGAAATAAATTGAGTTGCTATATCTAGTTTTAAAGATGCTGAAGTAATACTTTACTTTATAGATTCAAGTAGAGAATGATGAAAAGAAGAAGAATATATCAGAGAAATATTAGAAATGGTAAATAAGCCCGTAGTTAAAGTTTATACTAAAACAGATTTAGAACCTAGAATAAATATTCCTAATTGAGATGATATACTAAAAATATCTTCAATATCTAAAGATTGATTTGATAATTTATTAGTAAAAGTAAAATCCTACTTAAAAATGGGTCCTATGTTCTTTCCTGATGATTATTATACTAAACAGGATATCTACTTCAGGATAAGTGAAATAATTAGAGAAAAAGCATTTTTACATACAAAAGAAGAGCTTCCTCATAGTGTATTTATATGAGTAGAAGAAATAGAAGATAATGAAGATATAATGAAAATGGTAGCATATATTTATACTGAATCAGATTCACAAAAATATATAGTTATATGAAAAGGGTGAAGCTTAATTCAAAGAATCTGAAAAGAAGCAAGAATAGAGTTAGAAAAAATCTTTGAAAAAAAAGTTTTTCTAGCTTTAAGAGTAAAAGTTAGGAAAAACTGGAGAAAAGATGATAGATTAATTAAAGAAATTTTACATTAAAAAAAGACTGAATAAATCAGTCTTTTTTTTTATTTAATTAATCTATCTATTAATTCTATAAATGAATCTGTAGGATAAGCTCATGAAATAATTTCATATTCACCTGTTTCATTATTTATAAGTACGTTACCTGGAGTACCAGTAATACCAAATAATTGCCCTCAAGCATTCTGCATATCTTTTACTTTTTGTGTATAAGTAGCATCATCTAAACATTTATTTAATTTATCTTCATCTGCTCATAATACAACAGCTTCTTTGATTAAAAATGATTTATCTGAGTTAATATTTGTATAAGAAGTTTTTATTAAACTGTAAAAAGCATCACTACCTTTTTGTTCAGCTAAACATTCTAAAATTTCAGCTCAAACTTGTGCATTTTTATGAAAACCTAATGGAAAATGGTTATACATAATGTTTAAATCATCACCATATTTTTCAGTTAAAGCTTCTACAGTACCTGCATTATGAAGTTTAGCACAGAAAGGACATTCTAAGTCAGAATACTCTATCCAAGTAATTTTAGCATCTTTATTCCCTTTAATATAAGAACTATCTTTAACAGCTTGTAATTTATCATTATCTAGCATTAAGAACCCTCTTTCACTTCTAGTTTCAAATGGATTAAAAGTTGCTCATACAGATAAGCTATATTGTCCATCTTTAATTGTTTCTAAAAATGTATTTAATTTTGGTACTGGTTTTCCTGATTGATCTAGTTGAACTGGATCTTTAGAAGTATCAAAGTTATTAGTTGAAAATATAAATAAAGGAAGAGTATTTAAATCATTATCTTTTAAATATTCAGCAATACCTTCATCAGAAAAATCTTTAACTACAATTTCTGAAGCAGAAACAGAAGGTAATTGTTTTAATTGATCTAGTATAGCATTAGTTGGACATTTTTCACCACATCTTTCGTCCCCTATTACAGTAAGTGTTAATTCTTGATAATCTCAAGCAACTACTGGATTACTATTAGAAGCTGAATTTTTACCTAGGAAAAAACCCATTACAGCGATTACTATTAATAAAGCAATAATAGCTCAAATGAAAATATTATTCTTTTTTTCTTTGTTGTCCATATAACATTATAAAAAATTAAAATTGTGCTCTAAGTATATTTAAGTGATTATAAAAGTAAAATTTTAAACAAAAAAAAGACCTCTTTCTTTCGAAAGAAGTCTTTTAAACTTAAGTAAATAAGTTTAATGAAAATCTATAACTAGATACTAGTTAACAGTATATTCACCTAAATCAATGATTGAATCATTATTAGAACTATAAGTAGTAGCAGTACCATCAATATTTACAGAGAAAGTAATACCGTTTTTAGTAATTCTAATTTCATCACCATTAGAAGCTTTAAATTCATATAAATCACCAGTAACAACAGTTAAGTCTGCATCAGTAGTAACTTGAGATAAAGTAATACCAGTAGCAGTAGCATCAGAAGCAACAGTATCATTATCATTATTTCTAATAGTAATTCCTGAAGCACTAGCAGTTTCAATTTCAATTGAAGTAGCAGTGATATCATCATCATCTAATACATTATTACCCATATCTATAACAAATTTAATTTTAGCATATTTATCATCAGTACCTAATTGATCAACAGCAACTGCAGTAACAGTAACAGGAACAATAGTAACAGTTTCAAATACAGTAGCATCAGTTACAGTAACTGAAGATAAAATTTCTTTAGAATCATCACCTTTATAGTTATTATTTGAAGCATTATCTCCTTTAAGAATAACTTTAACATCAGCTAAATTAATAACATCAGCATCATCAGCTTCAGAGTACATTTTAATATCAGCTACAATTTTAGCATCAACTTTTTTACTACTTGCAGGAATAACAAAATCTTCAAATGTAATTAAAGTTTCACCAGAAACAGAAACATCAATAGAATCAGCAGAAACAGTTAAACCGTTATCTGTAACTAATCTAACATCAGAAAAAGTGTTAGAAAAATCTTGAGAACCAGTAGTAGTAAATACTAATGAATTAACTTTAACATCTTCAAATTCAGCTTGAACTTCAAGTTGAGCAAGAGTAACATTATTAGTACCAGCTAAAACAATATTATTGATTTCATCATCATATTTAGTTTTAACAACTTGTTCAATAGAGATAGTACCTCTATCATTTAATGTAGCAACTACAGTAGCTGTAGAACCAGCATTAGTATCAGTAACTTGACTAGTAGTTAATTCATCACCAGTTGAATCATCAGCTGATATAGAATTAGCAACATAATTAATACTTAAAGTAGAACCATTAGCAATATCTTCATTTGATAAAGTAGCAGTAACTAATACAGCAACATTTGAAACACCAGCTTCAAAATCAAAATTAATATTTTTAAATTCAACTAAACCAGAAGCTGAAATATTATCAGCAGTAGCAGTTTGACCACCAATATTTAAAGTAACAGTTTTTAATAAATCATCTTCATCAACTGAAGTATCAGAGAATGTAGCTTGAAAATTAATATCATCTAAAGTAACTGCATCAGCATCACCAACTTTTAATGTACCTTTATATAATACAACGTTAGAGTTTTCAGCAAGAACTAAAGTTCTATCATTAAAACTATTTTGTTTTAAAGTTAAGTTAGCAAATTTAACATCAATATCATTATCAAAAGTATTTGAAGATAATACATCATTTAAATCATTACCAGTATATTCTTTATCATCATTGTTTTCATCAGTAATTTTAGTGATTTCAACAACGAAAGATAAATTATCCATTTCAATAGCATCGTCTTTAACGTCGATAACTAATGGTAATACAGTTTCAACACCAGCAGTTAAGTCGATATCTTCAAAAGTATAAACTTTATGAGTAGAACCAGAGTTAGCTGAAGAATCTTCAGTTTCACCACCTAATCTAATTTCATCTATAATTGAACCAGTAGAGTTAACAGTAACTGTAATAGTATCAACTAAGTAAGCAGAATCAGCATTTAAAGTTAATGTACCAATTAATACATTATCAGCTTCAGGAGTAGCTTCATCAATATCAGATTTTTCAAATGATACATTAATATCACCACCTGTAACGTCTAATGAATCAGAAACAGAAACTAATGCAATATCGATATTTCTACCTGATTCAACACCAATAGCATATGTATCAGTTAATTCAAATAATACAGTAGGAGTTCCAGTAGAAGAAAATGATTCTACAGTACCTCTAACTTCGATTTCGATTTCTTCATCAGAAGGAATAACAGTATTTAAAGTAACAACTATTTCATCGTCTGAATTAACAGAAACATTTGAAACAACTTCTTCACCTTCTACTAATACTCTAATATTAGTTAATTCATCTTCTTCATCTAAAGTAGAAACAGTATTTCCACTTGCAGTTAAAGTAAATGATTTAAACATAACATCTTCTAATTTAGAAGTTTCTTTAACAGAAAAACCAGCAATTTTACCTTCTTCACCAACAACTAAGTCTTTAGTTGCATTATCAGAAGAAGAAGTAATAGTACCGTGATTAGAAACGTTAACTACACCGAAAGAAGTTCCTGAAACCATAGTTTCAATAGCTTGTCCAGCAGTAGTTTCTAAACCAGTAACACTTACAGCATGAGATACTACACCAGTAGAAGTAACTACAGAAGTAATAAATAATGTTTTAGTTTGACCAGCCATAATAACTGTATCTTTTTCTAATTTTAAAGTTTCTTCGTTTTCATTATCGAAATGACCTCCTGTAGTACCTTTATTAATTTTATTATTATCAAGGTAAACATTTAAGTTAGTTAAATCATCAGCATCAGAGATACCTGTATATTTAAGATCAATTTCTTTTAATACAACATCTTCAGCTCCAGCAGTTACATCAATAGCAAGAACAGTAGTTCTAGGTGCATTGTAAGCAACATTACCAGCAGCAGTTTCTGGAGATAATTCAACAACAACGTTTTCACCAGTTACAACTGGAGTAGTTGGTTCAGTAGGAGTAGTTGGTTCAGTAGTTTCTTCTTCTTCTTCACCACATAAACCTAATAATTGTGATACTTCATCACATTCTTCAGCTACTTCAGTAGAAGCAACCATAGCGCTATTACCAGCTTCGAAAACGAAACCTCTAGTAGCAGCAGTGTCAAAATTTGTGAAAGATGCAACAACAGCATTTTCAACAGCAAATGAAACTACTTGTTCTTGCCAAGAAGCAGAATTAGCAGCATCGTAAGCGTAATCTGGGAATGAAGCTTTTACCATCATTGCAACAGCTTCTGCTTTAGTAATGTTAGCTTCTGGATTGAAGTTAGCATTTTTAGCAATTAAATCAGCGTCAGCTAAAGCTTCAACTGAAGCACAAGCCCAAGTATTTGGAGTTGTAGCAGATACATCAGCGAAAACATTATC
>JAMOTX010000005.1 GCA_027062145.1 Candidatus Altimarinota bacterium
CTTTACACATTATACTTTTTATTCCCATATTTTTTCAACAACTACAAACGCGATATTTTAATATATTTATAGTTTTTTCAATAGTTTCATCTACATAATCTTCAATATTTTTTGATAAGTCATGATTTAAACTATATCAACACTCACATTCTCTTATTTTTAAATCTAATGTTTCATTATCACATCATGGACACTTTCAAAAACTGTCTACTTCATTATTTTGATTAATAAAAAAATCTTCTCTTGAAATATTTTCAAAAGTTCATTCTCATAAATTATATCATTTTATATTTTCTCACATATAAAAATATTAAATTATATTAATATAATTATAACATAATTTTAATCACTTGCAACTATTAAACCTATAATCTTTTTTGCTCAATTTTTCTTTAAAACTTTTGATATTTCATTTATAGTAGATCATGTAGAAATCACATCATCTACTATAATAAAAATTTTATTGTCAATATTGTCTATCTTATTATTACTTAATTTAAAGGAATTATTTAAATTATCTAATCTTTCTTGTCTTGATAATAAAGATTGCTGTCTAGTTGTCTTAATCTTTTTAATATATCATATTCATAACTTTATATTAATTTGTTTTGATATAATTTTTGCTAAAACTTCTGAATGATTATATCACCTTTTTAATTTTTTAAAAAATCACATTGGTGGAAAAATGATTATATAATTATCAGTATTTTTGTAAATTTCATTATCAAAAAATAGTTCAGATAAATATATTCACAAATCTTCAGCTATATCTTTTTTAGAATAAAATTTTAAATCTTTTATTAATTTAGATATTATTTTATTTTTATAATGTGATAAAATAAATATTTTATCATAATAGACATTATTTTTACATTTTTTATGTATTTCATAATTATTACTAATTCATTTGCACACATAACAAGTTGAGTCAAAGTTAGACATTTTAGACAAACAATATTCACATAAAAAGCGTCATTCCTTATTACAAGAATAACACTTTTTAGGAGCAATTAAATCTTTTAAAAATTTAAACATTGCTATATTTATTTTAAATTTATTAATATTTTACTTAAACTATCTACTCAAAATCAAGTCATTCACTTATTCATTAAACCATATGGTTCAAATGAATTAATTGCAGGTCACGCTATATCTAAATGAGTATATTTTTCACTATTTAATATAAAATTTGATAAAAATGCAGCTCACATACTTGATCAAGCATGAACTCATCTATTTAAATTTTCTAAATCTGCAACTTGTGAATCTCTAGTTTTTTCTATAAAATAATTATCATATGGTAATTCTACATATTTTTCAAAATTCTTTTTTGAATAATTTATAAAATCTTTAATTAATTCTTTATCATCTCACATTATTCACGCATATCTATATCATAATGCCATCATAACTGCTCATGTTAATGTTGCCATAGAAATTATTTTATCTAATTTATAATTTTTTGACATATAACTTATTCAATCAGCAAGAACAAGTCTTCATTCTGCATCTGTATGGATAATATCAACTGTTTTTCAACTATAAGATTTAATAATATCTGAAGGTTTATATGCATCTCAAGAAATATGATTTTCTGCTAATACTAAACATGCAACTACATTTACATTTAAATCTTTTTTATCTAATTCTTTCATTGTAGCAAAAACTCAAGCTGCTCAACACATATCTCACTTCATTTCGTACATATGATCACCTGGCTTAACTTGTATTCAACCTGTATCAAAAGTTATACCTTTTCATACTAATCAAATAGTAGACATCTTCTTATCTGTAATCTTCTCTAATATAACCATATATGGCTTCTTAGAACTTCATTTTCAAACATTATGAAGTAGATGTAACCCTTTTTTTTCTATTTGCTTAGAATCTAAAATTTTAACTTTAATATTTTTAAATTTTGTCTTTTTAATTAGTTTTGCAAATTCTTCTGGATATAGGTCTGATGATGGAGTTTCTCATAAATCTCTAGCTAGAATTATATTTTCAATTGTTTCTAACCTATTTTTAACAAGTTTTTCTATATTTTTGTTAATAATTATATTTATATTATCTTCTTTTTTTTCTGATTTATATTTATTAAATTTATATCTTGAAAGCAGGGTAGTACTTATTAAATCATCTATATTATTATCATTATTTGATAATAATGTTAATTCATTAGGTAATTTTGATAATTTTTCTCATAAAAATTCTATTAATGTTTTTGAATTAGATTTATTAAAATAAATAATAAATAAACTTTCAAATTTATTATCTCATAAAAATAAATCAATACATGAATTTTCTTCCAATTTAATAGTCTTTTCAACTTTATTGATGATTTTTTCATCTAATTTTAGAGAATCTAATAATTTTAAATCAGATTTTTTTTCTATTAAAAATACTAAGTTTGAGGCTTTAATATCGGAAAGGTTTGTTTTTAGTTTAATCATATTATATTTTTTTTATAAATATTTAAGTATATAATATATATAACTCAAATAACCAAAAATACAATATATAAAATAAAAATCATATTGAAATAATCGATATTAATAGTGAAATATAGTTAGTATAATTTTTATGAATATTAATATTATATATTATATTAAATAATAAAATTAATATTGAAATTAAATATTCTTCATTGTTTAATATATAATAAACACTAATAATTGAAGAAATATAATTTAATAATAATCATATGTATCTAAAATTAATATTAT
>JAMOTX010000006.1 GCA_027062145.1 Candidatus Altimarinota bacterium
GCAAAAGTTGCTTACTGAGAAAGATCTCATGTAAAAATAGAAACTATTATTTCTACTCAATGGTTTGTTAAAGTTGATCCATTAGTAAAAAAAGTTATAAAATGATATAAATCTAAAGATTTTGAAATAATACCAAAAAGATTTAATAAAACATTTGAAGATTGGATTTTTAATCTAAATGATTGGTGTATATCTAGACAATTATTATGGGGACATCAAATACCAGTATGGTATAATGAATCATGAGATAAATTTTGTGCTACAAATGAAGTAGAAGCACAAAAAATGGCATGAGAAAATGTTAAATTAACTAGAGATTCAGATGCTCTTGATACATGGTTTAGTTCTGCATTATGGCCATTTGCTGTATTAGATTACAATATGGATTGATGAGAACAAAATGATTTAGTTAAACAATTTTATCCAGCTTCAGTTTTAGAAACAGGTCATGATATAATATTTTTCTGGGTTATTAGAATGTTGTTATTTTGATATGAATTTACATGAGAAACACCATTTAAAACTATTTATTTTCATTGATTAGTTAGGGATAAGGAATGAAGAAAAATGAGTAAATCATTATGAAATGGTATTGATCCAATTGATATGATAGATAAATACGGTACTGATGCAGTTAGATTAACTTTATCAATTTGAAATACTCCATGAAATGATTTAAAATTTGATGAAGTGAATGTTGAAAATAATATGTTTTTCATAAATAAATTATGGAATGCATCTAGATTTGTTGGTTCAAATTTAGAAAATATAGAAACAGATATTGATTCACTAGAAACTAAGCTAAAAGATAATTATTCTGATTTAATGTTCCATGAAAAATGGATTTTATCTAGAGTTAAAAATCTTTCTGACCTTGTTACTGAATGAATGGAAAAATATGATTTTTCTGATGCATGACAAGAATTACAAATATTTACTAAAAATGAATTTTGTGATTATTATATTGAGGAATTTAAACTTACTAAAGAAGATTCAAAATTAGGTAAAGAAGTTATTACTTATGTAATGAATAAATTACTTAAATTATGGCATCCATATATTCCTTTTGTATCTGAAGAAATTTATAATAAATTAGGTTTTTATTGAGATTTAATCGATTCTGAATGGGGAGTAGTTTGAATTGATAGAAATGAACAAATAGAAAAAGATAATAAATTAGTTATTGATGTTATAAGAGAAATTAGATCTATAAGAGCTGATAATAATATAATGCCAAATAAAACTATATGAGTTCAAATATATGCTAAAAATAAAAATGCTGAAATATTAAAAGAAGTTTTAACTTTAATAAAATGAATTGTTAAAGCTGATGAACTATTATTAATATCAAAAAAACCAGATAATGACAACTTAGCATTTTGAATTATTAAATCATGAGTAGAAGTATTTGTTGATACATCTAATGCTCTAGATGTTGATAAGGAAATCGAAAGACTTAAAGGTCAAATAAGTGATACTAAAGAATATGTTGCTATTTTAGATAAAAAACTTTTAAACGAAGCATTTGTAAATAAAGCTCCTGAAAAACTAGTTAGAGCTGAAATGGAAAAGAAAGAACAAGCTAAAAATAAATTAGAAAAATTAGAAGACAAATTATCTAAATTTAAATAAAAAAAGAAGTTATATTTAACTTCTTTTTTTATTTATGTAAAGCTATTTTTCTTTATTATATTATTATTTAGATATAATAATATATATTATATCTTAATAATTTAGTATGAATAAAATATTACTTCTATTGATAGTTTTTTTATGACTCTCAAGTGTTTGATATGCTGAAGAAACAGCTGTTGCAAAAATAACAAATATTAATTATAGTGAGCATATATGAAATAATATTTTAATTGATATAAATTGAAATAATTTAGAAGAATGTTCTGAATTGTACATCAACGATTTGAAATATATTATAAAAAGTAAGACTAATGAAAAAATTCAATATAATTTTTCTGATAAACAAAAATATTCATGAAAAGTTACATTAAAATGTTGAATTAATAATTCTACGTTTATTTATTATTCATTTCCACATATAAAAAATCTATCTAAATTCGAAAAAGATTTAAATATCGAAATAATTTGAGAAAATTTTTGAGATAAGATTGAGGTAAATATTGAGTGATGAACTTTTACTAAAGATATTGTTCAAAATAAAATTATTTTATGAAGAATACCTAATACGATTACGAGTAATAAAATTTTTGTTACTAAATGATGATTAAAATCAAATATTGTTATATATGATTTAAAAATACCTAAAATCAAATATATATTAAGTGATAATTGATTTAAAAATAATACAAAAATCCAAGTAGTATGAGAAAATCTTAATTCATATTACAAAAGTAAATTATTAATTAATAATGTTGAAAATACTGATATATCTTATTTATCAAATGGTAATATTGAATTAACTTTAGATAAACATTTATGAGATAAAAATATTAGAATTGAGTCTGAATGAATTAAATCAAACTCAGTTGTAGTTAATTCAAAATGAGAGCAACCAGTTATTAATAAAATCTATTCAAAAAAAATAAAAAATACTTATGGTAACTTGATTGATGTAATTGAAATTCATTGAAAAAACTTTGGATTATATGCTGATAAAACTATTGTTTATAATTGAAGTAATCCATTACAAATTTATAAATCTAATA
>JAMOTX010000007.1 GCA_027062145.1 Candidatus Altimarinota bacterium
ATATATTTGTATCTGTATATATTCATGATAAAAGGGAAGTTGCGATTTTTGGTGTAATATATTTTAATAAATCTATTTGATTCATTATATCATATGTAAGTTCACATGTAGATGAATAATCGGGATTAATAATATTTATCTTACCAAATCATGGGTTTGTTTTATGATGATCAATTACTACAAAACTAGTTTCATCAAATAGATTTATATTATTTTTATAACTATTTCATAATTGACCTAAGCTTGCGGCATCGAAACTTATAATTAAATCAGGTTTAAATAAATTTAAATCTAGATTTGGTTCAATTATTTTATTATATCAAATGAAAGCATAACTATCTAAAGGCACATCGTCATTTATAGCTCTTACATTTTTTCATAGTTGATTAAGTATATCATATATAGCAGACAAGCTTCAAAATGCATCCATATCCATCCTTATATGATTTATAAGTAAGATATTATTTGATTTAGTTATTAATTCTCATAGTTTTTGTATATTTTTTTTCATTTAAAAGTACTTATTTAAATATTTATTGTATTTAAGTTTATAGGTATTATTTTTTTTGTAAAGTCAGAAATTTTAAGACGAAAAAAAATTGAGTATACTTGGTAGTATTGACTCAATTTAAAGTTTATCTTCCTTTCACAGTCCTAAATATAATTGAATTATTCGTATTTAAGGGAAAGTAGACTAGTGTTAAAATTCTAATCTTTGAATTTCGTTGATACTGATCAAGTATCTAATTTAAACCCTGTTTGGGTAATTTTTTTAAAGCTATTCACCGTGCTTTTTTGTTTTTATTTTTGCGAATTATTTTTCAAATTCTTTTTGTGTTTGATAAATGAATAATCATTTATCATTTTGTTTTTATTTTTGATACAGAAAACTGTATTAAATTTTGGAGGAAAACTTACTAGATTTTTGTAAGTACCATTCTAACAGAGAAAAAATTATTTTAATGATCTTTTTTGTAAGTTGTATTTAACTTACACATTTATTATAACTCATTTTGAAAATTGACGCTATTATTTTATAAAGTTTTTTTAACTTTTACCTACTTATGTATTATTTTTGTTTTCAATACTCATTTACTAGGTGATTTTTAGTATATTTTAAAAATAAAAAACTTGTGTTTTTGTATAAAAAATGTATACATACTAGTAGTAATATTTACTCTTTAAATAGCTACTTTGTTACATTTTTGTGTACAACATTTGATGTGTATTTAATAATGTTAATAAATAGTAAAAATACTGAATAAACCTTTATTTAGCTATTATTTCAAGCTTTTAATCGTTTTAAATATTAAGATTATTAATAATATGTTATTTTTTAACAATTAGATAGTGTTAGATTTATCAAAAAACTACTTAATAAAAGAATTATCCGATTTTAGTTTAGATGATGTATTAAAATTACAGAATTTAATTAAATTTCATTCAGATTTATATTATAATAAGGAAGAACCTGTTATAAGTGATTTTGAATACGATAAATTATTTGAAAAATTAACTTTTTTAGAAAATAAATTTAAATTAAAAAATAAACAAACTAGTTTAGTATGATCTGAAATATGAGAATCTACTTTTAAAAAAGTAAAACATTCAAGACCAATGATTAGTCTTGGCAATACTTATAATGATGAAGATTTAAACGATTTTAATGATAGAATTGTGAAATTATCAGATATTAAAGGGGTAATAGAATATGTACTAGAATTTAAATTTGATTGATTATGAGTTGAGCTTATATATGATGATTGAAAATTAATTCAAGCAATTACTAGATGAAATTGAATAGAAGGAGAAGATGTAACTATGAATGTTATGCAAATAGAAAACATACCTAAAATAATTTCATATAAAAGACATTTAGAAGTGAGAGGGGAAGTAGTAATGCCAATTTCTGTATTTGATGAGATTAATGAAAAAGCAAAAAAAGAAGGTACGAAAATATTTTCTAATCCTAGAAATTCAGCTAGTTGAAGTCTTAGAATGAAGAATGCATCAATCACTAAAGATAGAAGATTACAATTTTTTGCTTATGATTTAGCTAATTTTGATGAATATAGACTAAACGAAAATTTATGAGAATATTATAGTGTTATCAAAAATATAGAAAAACTATGATTTAGTGTTTCTTCATATTTTTTAAAGTTAAATTGAATAAATGAAGTTATAGATGCAATAAGAAATTTTTGAGAAGTTAAGAGTACAATTGATTTTGAAATAGATTGATTGGTATTAAAGGTTAATGATATTACTTTATGGCAAAATATAGGTTTTACTGAACATCATCCTAGATATGCTATTTCATATAAGTTTCCAGCGGAAGTTTTTACTACAAAAATATTAAGTGTAGATCATCAAGTTGGTAGAACTTGAACTATAACACCGGTTGCAAATCTTAATCCTGTAAATATGGGATGAGCCATTATTAGAAGAGCTACATTGCATAATTATGAAGAAGTAGAAAGTTTAGATGTAAAAATATGAGATACTGTATTTATAAAGAGGGCATGAGAAGTTATTCCTAAGATTATTTCTGTAGTTAAAGATGGTTTTAGAGATAATTACGAGAAAATAACTCCACCAAAATTTTGTCCTTCATGTGAAACAGAAGTAAAAAAGGATGATAATAAAGTTAGATATTATTGTTCAAATGATATCGATTGTCCAGCAAAACATCATGAAAAATTGGCATTTTCAGTAGGTAAGTGATGATTTAATATTGATTGATTTTGAATTAAGCAAGTTGAAATCTTTTTAAGAGAAGGAATTATTCATAATCTTGTAGATATATTTAAAATTTCTGAAAAAAAAGAAAAAATATTAGAATTAGATTGATTTCAAGAAAAATCAGTTAATAATTTAATAGAATGAGTTAAAAAAGCTAAAAAAGTCAACATTGCTACATTATTAACTGCTCTTTGAATTGCATGAGTTGGTAAAAAAACAGCTAAAACATTAGCTAAATTATTTGAATCAGATTTCGATTTAATTAATTTTTCAGTTAATGAAGAAAAATTAGAAAAATTAGAAGATATAGGACCTGAAATTGCTAAAAATGTAATAAATTATCTTAATATAGATTCTCATAAAAGAATTTTATCAGAATTAGTTAATATTTTAGATATTACTTACTATAAGCCGATTAAATTAAATAAGGATTCATTATTTTGATGAAAAACTATGTGTATTACATGAAGTTTTGAGTTAGAGTGAAAAAAGGTTTCAAGAGATGATTTAGTTTTAAAACTTGAGACAGTTTGAGGTGAATTTATTTGATCAGTAAGTAAAAAATTAGATTACTTACTTGCTTGAGAAAAAGCATGAAGTAAGTTAAAAAAAGCTAATGAATTATGAGTAGAGGTAATAGATTTGACTTACTTTTTAAAATCATTATAAATAGAAAGATTTATTTTTAAATATATAAAGATATGTGATTTTTTGATTATTTTAGAAAAGAACAAGATATATACCAACCTGAACCAATAGATTTATTAGATAATAGTGAATTACAAGAATTAGTTGATAAAGTTTTATCTAAAGTTGAAAATTTAGTTATTATAAAAGCTAGATGATTCTTAGAAAAAGATTGATATAAATGTAGTAAAGAAGATTTTGATTTTTTAAAAGAAAATTTAGAAGAAAAATGATTAAATTTAGAATTTTGAGCTGGGCAATATACTGTATCTAGAACAATTAAAAATATAAGTTGAAGTACTACTAATATTTTAAGACAATTTGAATATATAGAAAAATAAAAAGATACATTTAAGTATCTTTTTATTTTTCGTTATATAAATGAACATCTCTTTGAGGGAATGGAAATGATATACTTTTTTTATCAAATGTCTTTTTTACATTTTCTAATATATCGTATTTAGTTGGCCAGTAATCACTACTTTTAACAAAAAATCTATAATTAAAATTTACAGAATTATCTCATAATTCTGATAATCAAATAGTTATATCTAAATTTGTTAATATTCTTTTATCAGCTTTAGCTATTTCTAAAAGAGTAGCTTTAACTAAGTCAATATCATCATCATAACTAACTCATATAACTAAATCAACTCTTCTTTTTGGCTCAGCTGAATAATTAATCATAGATCAGTTAGCAATATCTGAGTTAGGAATAATAATTCTTTTTTTATCAGGTGTTAGAAGAGTAGTATTAAATATTCAAATTTCTTTAATACTTCAAGCATAACCTCATATTTCAACAAAATGTCATATTTGAAATGGTTTTAATAATAATATCATTATTCAACCTGCAAAATTTTGTAGTGTTCCCGATAATGCCATACCTACAGCAAATCAAGCAGCAGCTAACATTGCAACAAATGAACTTGTTTGAACTCAAACAACTCATGCAGCAGCAACAATAACCATTATTTTAAGCATTATGTTTGATAGGCTTATTACAAAGCTTTTTAACATAGGACTTAAATGTTGTTTATCCATAACTTTATTTATAGTATTAGCTATAATCTTAGTTATTTTAAATCAAATCCATAGAACAATTATTGCTCAAAGTATTTTTGGTGTATAACTCATTATTCAACCTATTGCTACGTCTGACAATTTAGCAACATCAATTCAGATCACGTTATTTAATTGATTATTTATTGCTTCTACGTTATTTTCTAGCTCCATTTTTATTTAATTAATATTATATGGAATTAGTTTATTTTTATATTCAATAAAATCAAATATTTAATTTGATTTTTAATACTTTATATATAAACTAATTCTACATAAAATATGGACTCATAGCTCAGTTGGTAGAGCACTCGCCTCTTAAGCGATAGGTCCCGGGATCGTAGCCCGGTGGGTCCACCAATAATCAATGACTTATAATTCTTTTTTAAGAATTTGATAAAAGCAAAATCTCACCAATCTGTTGATTTACTATCAGTACATTGAAGGTTTGGAAAAAACTAAACTTAGTGATTACTAAGTTTAGTTTTTTCTTGGTTAAATTTTCTAACAACTTCTATTTTTTTTATTTCATCCATGATATTTGTCAAAATCAATCTCTCAATGGTAGATATTTAATATAATTCTAATAGTTTTTTTTATTAGTTATTATTTTACATGATTTTGGCTATAAATACAGTTCAATCATTACATTTAATCTATACACTTTTTAGTTATGATATTTTTAGCTCAATCTAGAACAAAATTTTCTATTTAATATAAAGAATCTGAATTAAATATATTTATTTATTATACAATTATTAGTAAAATTAAAATATGAATTAATTTTACTTAGAAAAATAATTAGAAATAGATTATATTTATTAAAAAAATAAATTATTAATTTTAATATTATATTGAGTATTTCCTTTATATTTTTTATCAATTATAAAGATATTATAGATAGGGAATAAATTAAAGATTTTAAAAAAAAGATGGAATTAAATTCCATCTTTTTTTATTTCATATTTTTTCTTTTTGAATTCAGTCTTTTAATCTTTTCTGATATAGTTTCTTTTTTAGTTTCAACTTTTTTAATAATACTTTTTTCTTTATATTTTTTTACTAATTTTTTTATTTCATTTTTTAATAAAATTTTATTAGTTTTTTTAGTATATTTATCAATTGATTCTAAATTATTTATAGCAGAATACATTACTATATTATTTAATGCTTTCATTAAGTAATTAGTCTTTTCAGTAGAAAAATGTTTTCTTATAACAACCTTAGCGATTGCTTGAAAAATTTTATTTTGTTTAGATGCTTTTATATGAATTAACTCATAATCTCATATTGTAACAAAAGATAATTTTTCTCTTAATAAGATTAATATACTTTTCCTAGACTCGTATTCGTTTAATTTTTCTTCGATTTTTTGAGCTTCAATTTCTTCTGGTGTTAAAATCATTTCAATATCTTCTATAATGATTTCTTCTTCTTGATTTTCTATTATACTATCATTTTCAATTACTTGAATCATTTTATCTTCAACTAATTGTTTAGTAAATATATTTTCAAAGATTTCAGCTTTTTCTTCTGCTTTAATCTTAAGTTCTATAAAAGCAATTTCCATTTCTTTTTCAGATTTTAATTTTTTAATTTCAAAACCTTTTAAATTTCTTCAATCAAGATCTTTTAAATCAGATTTTAAATCATCATACATATCTTCAAATAAATCACTTTTTCATGAATCATACATATTTGAGTGTAGTGTAAATGGATCTATTCAACATGTTCTATCGTAATAACTTGTAGAAAAATCTCAATATTCACACTTATCTTTTACTAACCTATGTGATTTTCATGAACCTCAACTACTTACACTTACATTATTTGATGATACAATTCTTAGTACTAGATTTCAAGCAGAATTGATTCTAACAATTGCAAAATAACTAAAATGATTGGTTTTAAATATTAATTTATTATTAGATTTTTTAATTTGAGGATTAGTTAAGTTTTTCCATGTTATTCAATCCTCACTAGTAACTATTATATAATTATATGATGAATTAATTCATTGTACTTCCACTTCAACTTCTTTATTTAGTGTTACCTTTACTCACAGAGTATTTGCTCATATTTTAATAAGTTTATCTATTTGAAATTTTCAAATATTATCTCATAAATATGTACTAATACTACCAATAAATGAATCTTTATTTATTTCTATTGGATTTAGAAATACTCAACTAAATAATGTTCATGTTCAACCTTTTATTTCAGTTACAAATGTTCAACTTCATGCAATAATCTTGTTGTTATTTTCTCAAACAAGTTCTGTAGTTCAAGTTTCTGATAATATAATTCAAGTTGCAGAATTATTTAATATTAATGCATTTTCTACATTTATATTTTTAAAACTTGGTAAAAATACAGAACTAGTTTTACTTAAATTTGATTGCGAATTTGGTGTTTTAAAATTTCATTCAATTATTTTTTCATTAAATTGATTATCTAATATTGTTAACTTATAATAATATTTTTTATTTCAATTAGTTCTAATTGAAATATCATATTTATTTTCTCAAGTTAATCATCTTGCTAATGTATATTTATTTACTTCTCTAACTGGATCTGTATCAGACCAATATTCTAACCTTATATAAGATGCTTGACTTCAAAAGTAATTTTTATCATCAACATCAAACTTAATATGTGTATAATAACTATTTCATGAATATTGTTTGTGATCATACCACAATAATTGAGTTCATCAGTTATTAGTATCAATATAATCATTGATATTAAATATTCATCACAATCTACTACTAATATCTATTCAATATATAGCTTTATATATTGCTGAATAAACACTTCTATAATCAATTCATACTCATAACCAATTACTTTTTGATTTTTTGAATGATAAATTTCAATAAATTTTTTTAGGTAATTCGTTCTTAATTAGTTCATTATTATTAGAAATAATAAACATTCAACCTGCCATACCATGATCTACTCAAATAGATGCATTTAATTTATTAGTTCTTCAAAACTCACTATAAACTACTATAGTTACATTATTTGTATCTTTTACTGAATTGAAAAAGTCAGTAATAGATGTTGATACTTTTGTTAAATTTTTATTTAAATATTCTTTTTGGTTTCTATGTGTATCATAACCTCAATCCGCTCTCATCCATGCAGTATTTCATAGTCATCATTTATATAATGATTCAAGAAATGTGAATTTTTGTTGCATATTATAACCACTTCATTCTCTTCATCAGTTAGCTTTTGAATCTCTTGCTACATCATCTATAATAGCACTATTTTTAAATACTTCTCAAAAACTTCATACATATATTCTGTTTTTTAAAATATCTTTTAATGTAGTTATTTTATATTCTCTTTCATCTGAATCAATTCATATACTTCAATAATTTATTTGATACACAGCTGAACTTCAAATTCACATATAGTTTCAATTTCTAAATATTGAAGGTTTAGTACCTCAATCAAGAACTATTGTCTTTGAAGGGTCTTCATTTTGTATAAAATCTCAAAAAATTCATTGAGTTCATTTATATGTATTATCTATTGATGTTATTTTTCTTGAAGCTGAATCATGTCATCTTGAATGATAAGGAGTTCAAACTCTGTTAATTATTTTTAAATTACCATCATCGTATAATTTTTTAAATGGATTTAATGCTGAATTAATATAATATTTATCATCTAAACTTGTAAGACCTGTTCATATTAATGCTCAAGTTAATCTTAATGCTAAATATTCATTGTATTCATTTTTTGGTATTACTGCATGTAACCAATCTAATCATCAACTAGCTTTTATAAATACAAGTTTTGACTCATTATTGTTATAGAATGAATTTGAATTCATAGAAGTCGTACTTGATTTATCATATCAACTTTGTAAAACGTATTCTGGTTGATTTAACATTATATATATTAACCCTTGTATATTTTTTGCAACAAATTGGTTATCTGTAAAATCTATAGTTATACTATTTCAATCTTTATCTTGATTTAAATAATTTAATAATTTCGTTCTGGTAGTTGAATCTACTTTTTTTCATAAAAATAATTTATCCTCTAATTCGTTAATTATTGAGTTTGCGTCAGTTTTATTTTGAAAAAAATCAATATTATTATCAATTAATTTTGAAGCTAATTTAGAAGATTCACTTGTCCATTTATTTGATATGTAAGGTGTAAAAAAGACAGAATTATCATCATATCAATCTCTTCAAAATATTTTTCACGCATCATATGGAGTCCATCAAATATTATTTAATGAATATCTTAAATCTAAAGAATCACTATTTAATCATAATATTTTAGCAGTTCATATTATTAATTCTAATGGATTTTTATATATAACAGAATTCATAGATTTTTCACTATACATCATATTATTAGATAATAACCATTTAACAGTTGGATATATATCAAAATTATTTTCTATTATTTTGTTTGTTATTATATCCAAATCAGTTCTTGATGGGTCTTCAGCAATATAAAATCTATATAATTTATCAGCAAGAAATATTGCTATTTCATTTTCTCTTTTAGAAAAAATATAGTCAATTGTATTATCAGGTAATCAGTTATTTCAAGAAATTGAAGTTTTCATAGCTTGAATATCTAAAACTCAAGAAGCTGAATTATAAAATGGAAAACTATCTCAATTTTTTAAATTTCATTCTAAAAATTTTATTGTTGTATTAGTATTTGCAGTAGTATTATATGTAACTTTATGTGTGTTTTTATCAGTTTCAAATCAAAATATAATTTTTGCCATAGCATTTACATCGTCTTCACTATAATTTCTTATACTTCATTGATCTTCTGACTCTGTAGGCTTATATTCAAGCATCATAAATAATTGCAGAATTTCTCTTGCATAATTTTCATTTGGATATTTTGGATTTGTTTGATTAAATAAATCTAAATATTCTCATAAAGAATAATCTCAATCGTTTCAATTATTGTAAAGATTTCTTTTTATCATCTCTTTATAGTTTCACAAAGTATGTGAATATAATAAATCATGAGTTGCTTCTATTTCTCAATAATTAATTCTATTTCTAACTGTATCTACAGAAAAAGTATCTTCAAATAATCAAAAAAGTTTAGATTTTGCTTCATATGGATCTTCTAGTTTTTTAAATGAATAGTATTCTCTCATTTCTGATTTTGAAGTTTCTATTAAAAAATCAGTATTTAATAACGATTGCATTTTTGTATTATATGTAGTTCTGTCAGGTCATTGAACAGAAGGGAATAATATATTAACAGCTGAATTAGCTGATCAAGCATTGAATAATTCTTGAACTTTTTCTTTTGTAGCTCAATATAATGTTTTTTTAGCTAAATGTTCAGCTTTTTCTATAGTCCAAGGACTACTTTGTTCATTTGTATTTACTGCATTAGTAATAAAAACTATGTTATTAGTTATAATTAATAATAGTAATAATATTGTCGATATGATTTTTTTCATGTTATTTTTTTATATTGATAAAACTTTAAATAATAGGTAAGAACTTATTATAAGAATAATAATTGCAGATATTTTTGATGAGTATTTTGAAAAGACTTTAGTTTTATTTACTGATTTTTCTTTTAAAAATACTGTTATTAAAACTATAAAGATTAATGTTGTTAATATTCATAATCATAATGAAATTATAAGCGGAACAATTAATGTAAATTTTCATAAACTTAGTAAGAGAAAATATATACTCCAAGCAAAACTACAAGGTGCTAATCATGATAGAAAAGCTATTAATAATGTTTTTTTCTGAGATTTTTCACAACTAGTTTTTTTTATAAATGATTTATAAACTAGATAAATACTAAATAAAAATAGTATTATGATCGAGCCAAATTGTATATAATAATTAAATTTTGATATATCTATAAATTGAAATGCAATTGTTGTTATTAGAAATAATAATAATATATCTAATATATGCGATATAGAAAAAACTAGAGCGTATATAAATCATTTTTTATATCAATTTTCTTTTTCTATAGTATAAGCTACCAATAAACTTTTTGAATGTCATGGTCATGCAGCATGTATTATTCAAAGTACATATACTATAAGAAAGACGTAAAATATATTTCATTCTTTGTTATCTATATAATTTGATATATATTTTAATATTTTTTTAAGATATTTGATTCAGTATGAATTACTATCAAGTGATGAATATCACATACTTTTTTTATTTATTTCAACTTGTTCTTTCTTACAAGTTACATCTCTTAATTTTTCTCTATAATCTTGTCATGGTCAATATTCTGAATCAAGAGGATTAAATCATAATACTACTTCATCATAATCACTATAATTATCTCAATCAGTATCTATTTTATTAATATCCGTTTTGTATATCTTTTCATCTTCATTTGATAGTCAATCACAATCAGTATCGACTTGAAGTAATGGTTTATAATCTTGAAGATTAATTATTGTTATATGATTTACTTTTGGAGTTAATACTTTATACAGTATTGATTGATATCATTTATTTAAATCATAAACTTTGAATTTATTTGTTTGTAGAGGAAAATTATTAAAGAATAGAACTTCTAATTTAAAATTATTTATTTTAGTTTTACACTGCATTTGATAACTAACTCTAAATCACTGTGTTAAAATATTATATATTTCATCATCATAAAATTCAAAATTACTAGGTGTACATATTATATTATCATTTGAAAGAAATATTTTTTCTTTTATATATTTTATTATTATTGGTTTATTTTCAATATATTGGTCTATTGAGTCTATTTCTACTCAATTTAGCTTTAATAGATAATCAATTTCAAAACTATGAAAATAAGTATTAAAATTTGCCTTATTTCATTTGATTCAAATTGTAGAATTTGATATATCTAATGGGTGAGCATAGGTAATGAAGGAATAACTTAATAGAAAAACAAATATAATTAACTTTTTAATCATATGTATTGTATTTATTAATAATAAATTAACTATAAGTATAATAAAGTAAAAGTCAAGAATAAAATAAGTACTAAAAAAACACATATTTATATGTGTTTTTTAGTTAATAAATTCTATCTCATAAATTTTATTAATAATTTGATTTGAAAATATTCATTCTGAGTTTTCAGTATGTAAAATATTTTTAGAAAAACTAATTAAAGATTCTTTTGTTACATTTCAAAAATAATAAGTAGTTTGTGGGTAATTAAAATAACCATATTTCTTCATTATTTCTTGAAGATTTTTAACATCTTGATTATAATCTCAAAATTTTAATTCTTTACTGAATGTATATTTATCTTTTATTTTAATAATTGAAATAATTTCAATATTTTCAACTACTTTCATTTTGTAAACTTTTAGAAACTTTTTTCCAGGAGTTAAGGCTTTTAACGCTGCTTGTTTGAAATTATATTGTTTAAAAATAGTTAAATTTAATATGAATTCATTATAGTTTTCAATAGTTGAGATATAAGTCTCATTATTAATATTTTTATTTTCTAATAATAAATTAAGTTTTTTAATTAGTTTATTTTCTAAACTAATTACTATTTTACTAATAGGTTGATAATTTGATCTATAGAAAATTTTTCAATTTCTATTTGAAACACTAACATATCTATATTTAAAATTATTTAATTTTTTATATTTTAAATAATTAATATATCATTTTCATGCTAATTTTCTATATTTAAGATCTTTAGTTGTTAGATATTTATCTATATTTATAAAGAAATCATTATATCATTTCTTCACTATATTATATTCATTATTTAAACTCTGATCAAATTCAAGGTAATAATCTATATCTTTTATAGAAATATTTTTATGAAATTTTTCAATCATTGAATCTAATGAATGATTTGATATTTTTTCTTTTAACAATTTAATTTCTACTTCTTCTGATTTTTCAACCTCAGTAATATCTTTTATAGTTTCGTTATTA
>JAMOTX010000008.1 GCA_027062145.1 Candidatus Altimarinota bacterium
GCGATTAAAGCATTAAATTGAAAAAATGACTATAAATGATCATATACTAATATATATGCTAGAAAATCAAATAAAAATGATGTTGTAGTATCTATTGATAAATCTTGAAAATCATTAAAAGCTATTAATGAATTAAATGAACATAGTGATGAATTTTATAAAGCATTAGAAGCTTATTTTGATGGTTGATTTAGAGATGATACTTTATCAGATATGTGAGGTTTACTATGATGGTTTGAAGAAGTAGTATGAGCTAATAATGCTGATGATTATTTTGATAAAATGAAATCTTATAAAGAAAAATTAGAAGATAATGAAGATAAATTTAATGAAGAATTATTAAAATTATTACCAGAAAGAAAAGATTCAAATTGAAATTCTTTTAATGAAAGAGAATACTCTTTATGATTATACGCTATTAGAGATATTGTTATAATGGCAGCTTTTCAAGATATTCCGCTTTTTGATATAAGATTAAATTTTGCAAAAAATTTAGTATCACATTGAGTACCTATGGATAAAGCTAAGGCATTAAAAAATTGGTTAGATTGATGAATGGTTTGAAAACCTAATTATTCAACTGAAAATTTAGAAAAAATTTCATGAAATAGTAGTTTAGCTAATTTGAGAAAATTAAGAGCGACATTAACTTGATATGGTTTTTCAAATAAACAAATTGATTTTGCTTTAAAATGAGATTTATCTACATTAACATTAAAACAAAAGAAAGTATTAAATACAATTCTTAATGATAGAATTATTCCTGATCTAGAAACACTTAGAATTGGAGGTTTTAATTTCGTAGAAAGATGGTTTGATGATAAAGATTGAGAAATAAAAAATAAAATAAACAGATTAACATGAAATAAACATGAGTTATGAACTATTAGTGAATTAATAGGTGAATGATCTAATTATGATGTTTCTTTAGAAAAAATTAATAATATTTATGTTTTAAGTATAGATGACTGGGGAAGTGATTCAATAAAAGTTTTCGAATCTTTACCAAGTAAATTCAAAATTAAAAAAGCTTTAAAAAATTATAATAGTAATAATTTAGAGAATTGGGTAACAGAACCATTTATAGGAGTTTCTAAACAACCTTTTTATGATTCTGATATTGATGATGATGTGACTAATGAAAATTTCGTATATGTAAAAGTAGATGATAATAAATTTATTGTTACTAAAAGTTGAAAATATATAGAAATGAATCATAAACCAACTCAAAAAGAAATTAATAATTTTTATAAAAATGATTTAGAATGATTTAAAGTAATTCACAAAAATGGAGATATAGATAGTAATATAAATATTTGAGAAAAATTAACTATAACTTGAGAAATCATTTGATTACTTAAAGAACAAAATAATGAAGATGATTTTTTCGGTACAGAAGATGGTTTAGATGAATGAATTAAAAGAGTTGATTCAAGGTATGAATATACTAAATGAATTGCTAATGAATATATTTTTGCTAAAAAAGCTATTTCTGTATTAGAAGAAGAAAATAGTGAATTATTTAAAAGATTTTCAATTATTTCTGTATTTGAATCATCTAGTGATTTATTGAAAGCTTTTCCTACAAATGAAAATGTTTCAGAAAAAATAGAACAATTAGAAGATACTAATAATCCTGAAGAATATGTTGAAGTATTAAAAGAAATAAATCAAATTAAAGAGGTAAGAGAATATTTTGATATTATTTCAAGTGCACATAAAAATAATACATCTCTTAATGTTTGGAAAAATTATAGATTAAATAATATAAATAAAAAAGTAGGATTAAAAAGAATTAATAATACTTCTGAAAGAAAATTTAAATATTGAGAACCATTAGATATTGATTCTACATATGAGGAAGCATTAGAAAAAATGCAAAATGAAACTACTGAAAAAGGATGAACAATTCCTTCTAGAAACATATTATGAAATATTATTTCATGACTAATTGTAAAAGCTTGAATTACTGATATAACTGAAACTGATTTAGAGTCAGCAATAACTGAAAAATGGGAATCAATTAAATTAAGTGATATTAATAATAATATTGTTAATACAGCAAGAAATAAAAGACTTTCAAGTGATGAAATAACATCTAGTTTATGATTACAAGAAAAAAGAGGTGATACTCATTTGTTTCATACTGTAATTGAAAAAGAAGTTGTTTTATATAAAAAAAATTGAGAAAAAGTAACTATTACTAAAATATATGATATTTACTTAAGACCAGAATGTACAAATGTATTAATCATTCCATGATCAAGTAATATTTTAGAAAAACTTGAACCTACTGATTTTAATATGGATATAACAAGTCTTAAAACTTCTACTTTGCCTATTAGTTTTTTAATGATTAAATGATTAGCTGATACAATTTCATGAAATTGATGAGGTGGATGATCTAATAATTCTTGAAATCCAAGTAGTGAACCAATTGACGCTGATGTAATTACTATACCAACAACATGATGAACAGTACCTCCTTTATAATATATTTGACATATTATAATTAATATTTATTATATATAAGATTATGAAAAAAATAGGATTAATTTTTATGTTAGTTTTTATAATAACTTCTTGTACAAAAGAAGTTGAAATTCAAACTGAAACAGAAAATAAACAAATAATAGAAACTGAAACTATTCAAATACCAGAAATAAAGAATCAACCTAATTTTTAATTTAAAAAATTAATATGAAAAAAATATTTAATATATTTATATTGATATTATCATTTGTTTTATTTCAAAATAATACAAATGCTATTGAATTAGTTAATTCTAATACTCAAACTAATTCTTGTGCATGAGCTGACGTAGATAGAATTTATTATATTAGTTGAGCTAGTGAATCTAGATTTATAGGGGACATGTTTTCAACTAGTGATGATAGATTAATATCAGATAGAAAAACTAAAGTTACAATATGGAGTTCTGATAATTCATTATTATCTGGTTGTAATAATTCTTGAGATTGGTCAAGAATAAGTACTTTATCTCCTTGATCAAATACTAGAGTTTTAGCAATGTGAGCTAATTGTACTTTTAATAAACCTACAAACAATACAAATAGAACATTACAATTTGTTTATAATGTTTGATATTATGATATATTTTCTAATAATTGACAATATATTTGAGATTACAATTTAGGTTATTTCTTAAATACAACTGAAGCATCAGCTTGAGTTGCACATATGGTTGATTATACTAATGTTTGATTTGATGATTTAAATGTTCATTCAAATGAATGTTTTAATGTTGAACTTAGATATTGTTGAGATGCTGTTGTGAGTAACTGAGAAACTTGTGATGATGGAAATAATGTAAATTGAGATGGGTGTAGCTCAACTTGTACTATAGAATTACCTCCTTCAAGTTCAAGTTCAAGTTCAAGTTCAAGTTCTTCAAGTTCAAGTTCAAGTTCTTCAAGTTCTTCAAGTTCTTCAAGTTCTTCAAGTTCTTCAAGTTCTTCAAGTTCTTCAAGTTGAGGATGAAACTCTTCATTTTGTTGAGATGGTAGAGTGCAAAGACCAAATTCTAATTTAGAAATGGAAGAATGTGATTTATGATCTGAATCTGATTGGGGATTTTGTAATAGTAACTGTACGTATTCAGATATTACAATTCCATGAACTTGTGATCCATCTATTAATTCATGTGATATTACAATACCATGAGATGGGGTAATTACTTTTTGAGTTACAGATAATGTAATTATTTGAGCATGAATGAATCCTTATATTGCTCACAATTTAGGTAAACCATATATTCAAAATAATTCTGATTATGATTTTTATTTTGATGAATTATGTGTTGTAGATAGAAACTGATCTACATTAATAGGTTCAAGTTTTTGTGAACCATTATGATTAATTCCAGCAAATAGTTCTAAAAAATATATTTCTAGAATTCCAAGCTTTGTAGGAGCAAAAGTTACTACTTGAAATTATGCAGATAATACATTAGTTACAACAATTAAGCATGATTGAGTTAGATATGATAATGCATACTTTGTTTCAGAATTAAATGTAAGAGTTGCTAAATCAAGTGTTGTTACAACATGAGGTTGAACTAGTTACTTATCTTCTTCAAATAATGTTTGAAACATATCTGATATATCTAATAATTGAAGTTTAAATCCAAATAAAAATAAAAATTTTGTTTGAGTGTGAGTTTCAAATTGAGATGCGTCAAGTTATTCCAAAGAAATAAATGATATAGATTCAGTAAATGTTGTTGCTTGAGAATGAAGTGATTTTGAAAATAATATTTCAAATGTTTCAGATACATCAGGTAGCGCATTAGGTGATTCGGTATTATTATCAGATTTTGAAAATTATAACTGAATTGATAATGTATTTATTTTAAAAAATACTAATTTTAAAATAAATAATGATATGTTTTCTTCTTTAAATTGAGCTAGAACTTATATTATAGAAAATTGAGATTTAGAAATAAACAATGATATTACATTTCCTGATAATATAGCATTTGTTGTAAAATGAGGTGATATATTAATTGATAAAAGTGTTGATTCAATTGATTGAACATATATTACAATTGTAAAAGATGGTAATTGATGAAAATTTAAATGAATAAATGGTGATACTATTAATAGATTACTAGTTAATGGGTCGTTATATTGAAATATAGATGATTTAATTACTCATAGAACATATGTTAAACAAAATTCATTTAATCAAATAGATGTTTGAACAATAGTAAGTTTTGGTTCTTCTTTATTTAGAAAAACAGCACCTTTACTTTCAGCATTTATTGATGAATATCAAGAAGCAACTAAAATCGCTAAATAAAAAAACGTAGTTATTACTACGTTTTTTTATTTAATAAATTTTTGGAATAAATTTATATTTTACTTTATCTTTATATTTTAAATAATCTGAATCATTACTTAAATGCTTTTCTTCAGTAATTGCTCTAAGACAATAGATGAATGTCCATGCTATTAAACTAAATAAGACTATGAAAAAATTCTTATAATCTCATGTATAAAAATTTCATATTAATAATGGTAATCATCAAATCCACCATGCTATATTTTTTGTTATATAAGCAGGATGTCTTATGTATTTATAGGGTCATTTTACAATTATTCATCTGTTTGTAAGATTACTAGCTTTTAATCATAAAGATATTGAAGACCATGAATAAATTCACATTAAAATTAATATAAGTATATTTAAAGTTATATGTATATATTCATTATTAAAACTAGGAAATTCACTTGAATACCATCATATTAAATTAGTTGTATATATATTAAAAGGTGGGTAACATAAAAGAACTACAAACCATCATATAAAAGAAGAATCAACACTTTTAATTTTATTATTTAATTTATCTGATTCAATTAAATATCACAATGTGAAAAATAAAACATCAAAAAATAATATTATGCTAAGAAATAGCCAAAAAAAGTGTTTATTAAAATATAAATAAAACTCTTTAGTTAAAAATGAAATATCATTATATGATAAATAAATATTATTTAAAGTAGTTATAATATGTCATGTTAACCATATTATCATTAATGGAGCAAAAAATCATTTTACAAGTAATGCTAAAAATGAAGTTTTTATATTTTCTTTTTCTTTATTGTTTTTATTTTTTTTAAATAAAGAATCTATTATTGTTAATGCTTTTGATTTATTGTTATTTTTATAATAAAAGGGAACTAATAATATTATATATAATAATATTATTGATTGAAAAATATATAATGAATTAATATTTAAATCTATGAATTTAAATTGAAAATTTGTAATTAAAAAATCTTTATAGTATCAAACTTGAGAATAAAACAAATATAATATTATTATATAGAATATAGTTGAAAAATAATTTTTTAGAAATAATGACATAGAAGAATAGTTTACTTAATATAATTTTACTTTAACTATAAATTATAAATTGTAAATTTAAAGATTGATTTTTTGGCTTTTTTGTCTATATTTAGATTAATAAATGTTAATATATATATTATGAATAAAGGACACATATACTTTATAATGTGAGTATCATGAGCATGAAAATGAACATTAATTAATTCATTAAAAAAATTAAATTTAAATTTTCATATACCTCTTTCATATAAATCAAGAGATAAAAGAGAATTTGAAGTAGATTGAATAGACGCATATTTTATTTCAACTGAAGAATTTGATAGTTGAATTGAAAATGGTGAATATTTAGAATACGCAATCGTACACTGAATAGATTATTATGGTACAAAATATGATGATGTTATATTAAATTGAATTAATAAATGAAAAAATGTTATTAAAGAATTAGATGTATTGTGATTGAAAAGGTTAATGAAGGATAAACCTGAATTTTCAGAATATTATTCTACAATTTTTTTAAATATTCCGGTTGATCATTTAAGGGAAAGGATTACTAAAAGATGAGAAAATATTAGTGAAGAAGAATTAAAAAGAAGGGAAAATAGTGCTATAATGGAGGAAAGAGAAGCTAGACTTTTATGTGACTATATGTTGGATGCTACTCAATCACCAGAGAAAGTTTTAAGAGAAGTTTTAGATATAATTAATTAAAATGAAAATACATATAATAACTATTTTTCCAGAAAGTTTTAATTCATATTTTTCAAGTTCAATAATTTGAAAAGCTAAAGATAACTGATTATTTGAACTAGAACTTCATAAATTAAATGATTTTTCAAGTGATAAATTTAAGAGAGTTGATGATAAAGCATATTGAATGCATGGTCAGGTTATTTCACCAGAACCATTGTCTAAATCTATTGAATTTATTTTTGAAAAAGAATGAAAAAAAATACCTGTTATATATATGTCACCAAGTTGAGATTTATTAAAACAGGAAAAAATAGAAGAATATTATCAAACAATTAATTGAAATTTTATAATAATTTGTGGTCATTATGAGTGAATAGATCAAAGAATTATAGACTTATATGTTGATTATAAAATAAGTATATGAGAATATGTTTTAAGTAGTTGAGAAATTGCTGCAAGTGTTTTTTTAGATGCGTTTATTAGACATATACCATGAGTATTATGAAATAATACTTCATTAGAAGAAGATAGTTTTTCAAAAAAGTTTGATAGAAAAAAAGAATATCCAATTTATACACGTCCAGAAGAGTTTAAATGAAAAATAGTACCAGAAGTTTTATTGTCTTGAAATCATAAAAAAATTGATGAATGGAAAATTAATAATTTATCATAATAATTAATAAAAATGGAAATAAACTTAATTTTATTTGTTACAAATATATATGAAAGTATCACGTTTGATACATTTATAAAATTTTTTATTTTATATTTTTTTATAATTTGGATATCTGTTTTATTATGGGTAATGAAGGATGTTTCAAATAGAACTAATAATGTATTGTTACAAATTGTATCTGTTTTAATTATTTTAATACTTTCACCATTCTGAATATTTATATATTTATTAATTAGACCATCAGATACTTTATTTGAAAAGTATTATAATGAAATAGAAGAAAATTTAGATATTTTTCATCAAATAATAGAAGATAAAATGGCTGAAAAAAATAAAGAAAAAAAATAAGACTTTAAAGTCTTATTTTTTTATTTCAAAGAAAGTATCAATTAATTTTCTATATCCCATTCTTTGTCTTAGTTCTTCATAATATTTAGTACCAGGAACGTATAATTCTTTTAATCTTTTTAATACATCTGGATTACCATAATTAGTAAGAATCATTTCAATTTCTTTATCTAATTCTTTTTCAGTTACTTGAATTTTTTCTTCTTCATATAATTTATGTAGAATTAATTCTCATTGTAATCTTTTTAAAGCAACTGGTTTTACGTTAACGTCTTTATATGTTTCTTCATCCATTTTTAAACTATCTAAATAGTCTGATATTTTATGACCATCTTTAGTAATGTTTTCTTTTATTTCAGAATAAACTTTTTCAATTTGATTTTTTAATAAATTACTTCAAATTTCCATTTTAGTAATTTTTAATAATTCATCAATTAATCTTCATTCTTCATCAATTCTAGCATTAGAATCTTTAGTATCTTTTATTTCTTCTTTAATTAATTTTTTAAATCCATCTAAATCAAGTTTTTTACCTCTTAATTGTTCAATAAATTCCTCAGTAAATTCTGGTTTAACAGCTTTTTCTATTTTTTTAATAGTTACTTTAAAAGTAGTTTTTTTACCAGCAAAATCAGCATTATGATAATCTTTTGGAAAATCAACTGGAAATTCTAATTCATCTCATATTTTTGCTCATACTATTTGTTCTTCAAAGCCAGGAACTAATAGATTTGATCAAAGTACAAGTGGATAATCTCTCATAGAGGTATTTTCCATTTGTTTATCTCATAGGAAACCATCAGTATCAATAGTTACTCTATCTCACATTTTAGTTTTAGTAGCTTTTGATGTGCTTTCTTCAAATTTTGTAAATTTATTTTCAATTTCTGATAATGCACCTTTTACTTCAGCAGTAGTTACTGATATTTTATTTTTAGATAATTTTATTTTTTTATATTTATTATCTATTTCAATAGTAGGGAATACTTCAACAAGTATTTTAATTTTTAAAGGAGATTCACTAATTATTTCTTTAATTTCTCATTGAGCAACAGGCATTATTTTTTCTTCTCTTAATGCATTTCTATACATTGAATCAATAGCAAAATCTATAGTCATTCTGTGAATAGATTCTTCACCATATTTTCTAATTAATACGTTTTCTGGTATTTTAGCACCTTTTCTAAATCCTTGTATATCAGCTGTTTTTTCAATATGAGCAATTGCATCTTTTCTAAATTTTGCAATATTTTTTGCATCTTCTTCTACAACTAATTCAATAACTGAATTAGCTAGTAAATTTTTTTCTATTTTCATAGTCAAAATTATTATTATTTATATAAAATATGTCGGGATTATATATAAAAAGGAGTATATATCAAGTTTAAGAAAATAAAAACAACTATTACTAGTTGTTTTTATTTATTATAACTTCATAATGAATAATTATAATTTTTAGTTTCATTATCGTATTCATAAATTATTCAATAATCATCGTATTGTTGATAATCTAATGGTAAATAATTAATGAATCATTTTTTTAAAAGTTCTGAGGCATCTAAACTATGTTTATTGTATTTTTTGAAATATAATTCGTCTGCTTTTTCAATGTATTCTAAATTTAATTCACGAATTGCTTTATTTAAATAATTTCAACACTTTGTATCTCATAATAAATCTTCTTCTCTTTCTTCACTAAATTTACCAAATAATAAATCCCTTGTATGTGAAATATTTTTTAATATTTGTCTATTTAATGTAAAATTTTTATTTATAAATATTTCAATACCTACTTTTTCAAGTTCTGATGAAAATTTATTACAAACTAAATTATTTTTTTCAACACTTTGTGCAATGTTTAAAAACATAAAATAAGATTTTTCTCTTTCACCTCATCTTCATGTCATTATTGCAGCTAAAACTTTAGCTCCTTCTAATGAATCTTCATTTGCACTAGTTATTTTATAATAAATAGATGCAGTTTTAGGATCTTTTTTATAAAAATGATATACATATGCTAAATAATATGGTAATTCATATTCTTTACATGGATTTTTATATTTTTCTTCTGACCATATTTTTCTTAAATCTGTTTGTTTGATAATTAATTTTATTTTATTTTCATCACAAAAATTTTTTATTCATTTTAATCACAATTCTTCTGATTGATTTATATATTTTTTTTGATCATTTTTATCTAAATCTTCATACCTTTGATTATATTCTGGTAATAGTAATTGTCATATAATATAGGGGTGTTTAAAATAAGGATTTAGTTCTGTTATAATATCTAACATCGTAAATAAATATTTTTTATAATCTGCTCATATTGCATTAGATCATACATATTGAATTGATTCTAACCAATAAATGTCTGCTCTTAGATTTTTAAATCAAAATGCTGTATTTTTTGCTGTATTTTTAGTTGGAAGATTTTCGGGATGTTTTACGAAACTTTTTTTAATATCATTATGTTTTTGATAGTTTAAATTGTTTATTTTAAAAAAACTATAAAAACTAATTATTAATATTAAAATTATAATTATTTGTATTATCTTATTTTTAGTCATTTTTATTTATTTTAAATATCGTCTCAATCTATATCTATAGTAAGTTTAGGTTTTTGCTTACATATATATAATCTTCTTTCTTTACCTTCTCAAACACTTTTTGTAAATATTAATTTATTAGCCATTTTATGAACAATAGAATGAATTTTTTTTCTTTCATATGATGAATAAAACGGTAGTTTTATATCTTTTCATGTTCTTTCAAGATATAAAATTTCTTTTTGAATAAAATCAAACAACCTATCATCTTTCGTTTTTGTATAATCATTAATTTTAAGGTTTAATTTGATTTTATGAGTTGTTGTTTCGTTAGAATTAAGCTTTTCTCAAGTTTTTCTTGAGATTATTAATTTAAGAATATTTTGAATAGCATCAATATTTTTTCAGTTATGACCAATTAAAAGTCAAGACTCTTCTGTTTTTACCTTTATATTAAATATATTTAAATCTTCCTCAATTTCTACCTCTATTAAATCAATTTTTATATTTAATTTTTCAAATAATTCGTTTACTAGTGCTTTGATTTGATTTTGCATAGTACTCCTATTAATAATGTAATAATTTAAAAAAGATTAATAAAAAAAAACATTTTGACAAGTTTTTATATTTTTTTGACTTTTTTTAAAAAATACTTATCCTACCCCAAATATTTCTTTATTTATTCAGTAAATTTAATTAATGCCAGATAAAAAAACAGTCGTAGATGATTATTATTCAAAAGTTACTCCTAAAGATAGCTCTGCGTGAAAAGCTAAACCTAAAATTGTAGCAAAGAAAAAAATAATAGTTAAAAAACCAAAAATAGCATCAAAACATAATGAGGCTGTTTCTTGAGATCAAAAAAAATCAAATACAAATAAACCATTTATTAAAAGAGATAATTTTAGTAAGAAAAAACCTTTTGTACAAAAAATGGACGTTGTAAAAAGAGAGGATAATAAACCAAAAAAATTCACTATAATTAAAAGAGGTGATCCAGATTATGTTGATAGAACTAAAAAACCAAGATATAATTCTAATAGACCTAGAACTGACGATACAAAAAAAGTTGGAGATGTTAAGTTTAAAATAAGATGAGGGGGAGATTCAATTTGACCTAAAAGATTTTGAGCAAATAAAAAAGCAGGACAATCTACTAATTATAATGATAAGAAAAAATCATCATTAGCAGGGTGAAATAGAAGAACTAGAGGTAGATTTAGTTATTGAGCTGATAATGATGGTGGTTTTATAAGATCAAACAAAGTTAATAAAAAAGAAGAAAAGAGTATTGAAGATATTAAACAAAATCTTATAGAAAAAAAATGACAAACAGTAATTGTTTGAGAGTTTTTAACTTTAAAAGAATTGTCAGAAAAAATTTGAATAGTTTTACCAAAGCTTATGGCTGAATTTATGAAAAATGGATTAATGGTAAACATAAATTCAAAAATTGATTTCGAATCTGCATCTATAGTGGCTGAAGCATTTGATGTTAAATTAGATAAAGATAATTCAGATTGAGCATCTGTAGAAGATATTTTTTCTTGAGATATTAAAGAATTATTAAAAGAAGAAGATTCTGATAAATTAATACTTAGAACTCCTGTTGTTTCAATAATGTGACATGTTGATCATGGTAAAACTTCATTACTTGATCATATTAGAGACTCAAAAGTTGCATCTTGAGAATCAGGTTGAATTACTCAAAGTATTTGAGCTTATCAAGTTGAAACTGAAAATGGTAAAATTACATTTTTGGATACACCTGGTCATGAAGCCTTTACTATAATGAGAGCTAGATGAGCTAAATCAACTGATATTGCTATATAGCAATATCAGTTGATTTAG
>JAMOTX010000009.1 GCA_027062145.1 Candidatus Altimarinota bacterium
CATAGAAATTTAAAAAAACTGAAAATAATAAAAGTTAAAAATAAATTCATTACTTTGTTGAATACACTAAAAACTGTCTTTTAATTAAAAAGAAGGAAAACTTTATTTTATAAAGAAGATTTTGCTATATTTATCTTTAGAAAGATATATAATATTACTTATATACTTTTTTTCAATAAAATTTGAGAAACTAGAATTTACTTCTGTAATATATCAATTTTTCCGTCAATAGATTTTTTCATATAGTTTATTATGTCTATTTCAATAAGCAGTGGCATGGACAATTATTACTAATGGCTTATGTGTTTTTATGTGATTTTGGATAATTTTATTTAATTGTATTTGTGTTCAGTTTCACCATAAAAATTTTTTTATTACATTTAGGTTATCTAAGTATACATTTAAAGAATAAGCTCATATTATAATAATATCATAATTATTTAATTTATTATTTTTTAAATATTCAGCTATATCTTTATTTCAGAAGATAATATCATGTTTTTCAAAGATTAATTTTGTTGGATAGTATCTATCTCAAGGTCTAGTTATGTTATAATTAAATAAAATAATTATGTTTGTAATTATTATAAGAGACATTAATATATTAAATTTTTTTTTGGGTAATATGTTTATAAATATATAAATACTAAAAATAATTATAAAGGCTATAAAGAAAAAAATTGGTCTATGTGTAAAAGTAAAAGGAACATTATTTATATATCAAAATAAAAATATTAAAGATAATATAATATATAAAAAAATAGGATCACTTACTTGAGTTTTTTTGTTAAAGTTATATATTATGTATGTTATTCATATTATTAAGCCTATTATATAAATCCCATAATTATAAATTAACCATTTAAGTTGATATATGTTGTTTGTTATATTAAAATTCCATCTTACATTATCATATGGTCAGTGTTGGCTAGTTAATAATTTATAAAAATAAAATAGTATTACTAATAATATTATTCATATTACTAGCATTATATAATATTTCTTGTGCTTAGGGTTATATAAGGAGTTTATATATATAATATAAATTATAGAAAATAATAAAATAAATAAAAAATAAGCTTGAATAAACTTATATCATAGGAAAGCCAGAAGTATAATACATACTATTAATTTAACTTTATATTTTCATGTAGTTATTTGTTTTTTATATGTAGATAAAAGAGCTAGTATTATAGCTATTCCTAATAGTGTAGGAATATAAAACCTTAGGTATTTTGACATATATACATACCAAATTTCTGTAGAAATAATAAACAAACTTATTATAGCTATCTTTTTTCAGTAGTTAATATAAGTAATTATGTATATTAAAATTAATGTTAAAACTGACAGTATAATTATAGGAAGTCTATAAATAAATTCTTTGTTTATATTCATGTTAACATGATTAAATATTTCATAAGAAATTATGGGTAGTAAAGAAGTAAATCTAGATCTTGTATAATATATTGTATCACTATCTCCTAAATAAAATAATCATTTTCATTCTATATAATTATTGGTTAGTTTAGCTTGATAATATTCATCTCATTGAAATCAATAATTTCATATTCCCTTAATATAAATGCTAAATCAAAGTATTATTATCAAAACAATTCCTACTGCATACATCCTATCCACATAAAACCACCTAAAAATCCCTCAAACCACAGGAATCCTATTTAATCTAGGAAATCTTTTTTCAAACTCTTTTTTTCTTTTTTCTTCTTCTAAAATTTCTTTTTCTCTTTCTTCCTCTATACTTTCAATCTTATCTCTCTTCACATAAAAAATTAAACTCCCAAAAACAATAGCTAAAATTACCAGAGCATATTGAATTTTTTCAATAAAGTTTAGAATAATAGCTCATATTTTATAAGAACTTAAATCAAATCAAAAAATACTTTGTCAAAATATAGATTGAAAAGCTAAAAGTCCTAAACAAAGTAAAAATAAGTTACTTAATGTATCTGTAAATTTTTGTAGTTTTGTGTTAGTTGTGTTCATTTTTGTTTGATTTTTAAAATAAAACTAATTTCCTTTTTCTAATTTCCTAATTTCTCTTATTCAGATTAAAAATATCACAATTCATAAAATAATTTCTCTCCAAACAGGATAGTTTAAAAATTTTAGGAAAAAATTGTCAGTAATGAATTTTAATTTAAAAAAACTGTCTGTTATTAATAGTATAACAAACAAAAAAAACATTATCAAATTTCAATTCATGATTTCTTTTTAAGAAGAGCTAAATTTCTTGTTAATTTAATGATTTTCATTATAAAAACAATAATTTTATTTATTAGGAAGAGAATATGAAAAAAATATTTTTTCTAATTTTAGGTATAATTATAATTTATGGAAGTTTTTTAAGATTTTATCATTTATGATTTCAATCGTTTTGGATAGATGAAGGTTATTCTTCAATTGTTTCTTATTTTATGCAATTAAATAGTTTTATTCCTAAACTACCTAGTGGTATTTATGATTTTTCCCAATACTTTTTTAATTTTTTTCAAACAGTATCTTTTGCTTTATTTTGAACATCTGATTTTTCAGCTAGACTCTTTTCTGTTCTATTAAATATTCTAACTTGATTGTTATTATTGTTATTTTCATATGAATGAATTGTTTATTTGTATAAAAAGCCTAATAAGAAGTTAGTATATATAGTTTTGATTGTATTATGAGTACTTTTTTATTTCTCAAATTGGGAAATAATATGGTCAAGACAAGCTAGATTTTATAGTTTATTAGTTTTTTTGTTCCTATTGTGCTTATATTTATTGTTTAAAGTGTTTATTTTAAATGATGAAAAATATTTCAAATATTTAGTTATTTTGTTGTCCATATGAATAGTGTTTCATCCTTTTATGTGGTCATTACTATTGATATTTTTAATATATTTGTGATATGAAGTTTATAAAAATAAAAAATTACCTAAAGAATATGTAAATTGGTTGATTATTTGATTGATAATTTTTTTAATCCAAAAATGAATAATATTTTATTTTGCATGAAATGTGAATTTGTGATTAAATCCTCATGATATTTGAAGTTTAGAAAAATATTATGTAAATTATTATAATAAACATTTGTTTTTTCAGTTGTGAATTATATATATTCTATTTTTTATATGAATTATATATTTGCTTTATAAAGATACAAAATTGTGATTTTTTGTTTTATTAGCATGGTTTGTAAATGTGTATACTATTACTCATAAATGAATTTTGTTTCATACAAGATATGTATTTCATCTATATACTTTAATCTTGTTTGTTTTTACATTAGTGTTTTACTGACTTATAGAAAAAATCTTTGAACATAAAGACATTATTAAATATTTGTATATGTTTTTTGTGTTATTTATATTGGTTGAGATTATTTTTACTTATAAATTTAACTTTTTTCCTAAAAAAGAATATTTTATAGATTGGACATCACCACAACCTAATTTTAAATGAGCTTATAGTTTTGTAAATTGAAATTTAACTTGAAGTAAAATTATTAGCTGATTTCCTCATATGTGTTTATGGTATCAGAAAATCTTAAATTGAAAATTTAATTGTAAATATTGATTAAAAGTTAATCTTACAGGTCATCTTAAAAGTGAAGAAAAGTTAAAGCAATTGAAAAATGATAGATATACTTGAATAAGATATTTTACTTGAAATACTTATACTTGATTTGTCTTTGTTTTGGATGATTTAAGTTTAAGAATGAATTTAGATAAAGATTTGGTGTGAAAGGTATTAAAAAATTGTAAGTTAGTTTACAGAAATTGAAAAAGATATAATTTTATTTGAGTGTGGGATTGTAGGTAGAAATGTGGTAAGGAGTTAAAGTATTGAAATTATAGATTGTTTTAATATATCTTGCGGTAATATAAAAATATTTTAATTATTAATATACAAAAATGAAAATTTGAATTATTGGTACTTGATATGTTTGACTTATACAGGCAGTGTGATTGGCAAAATTATGACATGAAATTGTAAGTTTAGATATAGATGAAAATAAAATTAAAGAATTAAAAAGTTGAAAAGCTATAATATATGAACCTGGATTGGAAGAATTATTAGAAGAGGTTAAGGATAATATAAGTTTTACTGTGTCTTATAAAGACTTAGACAATTGTGAAATAATCTTTGTAGCTGTGTGAACTCCACAAGATAGAAGATGAAGGACAAATAAAGATTTTATACATAAGGCAGCTATATCTATAAAGAAAAACTTATCTTGAGAAAAAGTTATTATTTTAAAATCTACCGTTCCAGTTGGTACAAATAAAGAGGTAAGTGAAATATTATGAGAAA
>JAMOTX010000010.1 GCA_027062145.1 Candidatus Altimarinota bacterium
TATATTATTAGTATAATATCGTGATTGTTGATATTTCTGGTGTGAATAAATATTTTGGAGGATGAAGAATAAAAGATTTATTTAATAAATATATATAATGAAATTAATAATTCAAATTCCTTGTTATAATGAAGAAAAAACATTGCCTTTAGTGTTACAAGAATTGCCTAAAAAAATAGAAGGAATAGATAAAATTGAAATTCAAGTTATAGATGATTGATCTACAGATAGAACTGTAGAAGTTGCTAAGCAATATTGAGTAGATCATATTATTAGTTATATATGAAATAAATGATTATGATATGCTTTTAAAGCTTGAGTTGAAAATGCGTTGAAAAATTGAGCAGATATTTTGGTAAATACAGATGCAGATAATCAGTATCCTTCAAAATATATAAAAGATTTAGTAAAACCTATTTTGGAAAGAAAAGCAGATATTGTGATATGAGATAGACAAACTTGGAAAATAAAGCATTTTTCTCTTTTAAAAAAAATCTTACAATATATTTGAAGCTCAATGGTAAGATTTTTATCTTGAACAGATGTTAAAGATACAGTTAGTTGATTTAGGGCATATTCAAAAGAGGCTTTACTAAGATTAAATATAACATCAAGATTTTCTTATGTACTGGATACTATTATTCAAGCTGGAAAAAAATGATTGGTTATTACTGATGTTGAAATTACAACCAATCCTCCTACAAGAAAATCGAGGCTTTTTAAAAATATATGGCAGCATATTAAAAAATCTACAGCAGATATGATTAGAGTATATGCTATGTATGAACCATTAAAAGTATTTTTGTTTTTGTCATTACCCTTTTTGTTGATTTGATTGTTCTGAGTAGGAAGATTTTTTTATTACTATTTTTTTGTGAGTGTGAGTGTTGGAATGATTCAATCTTTGGTCTTATCTTGAATTCTTATGACTATATGAATTTCTTTAATAGCTCTGGGTATTATTTGAGATTTACTAGCTAAAAATAGAGTTTTAACTGAAGATATTTTATATTATGAAAAAATAAAGAAATATTGAGAAGTGGATTATGAAATTAAGAAATAATATAAATTAGTACTATATAGTAAATTTATTGCTAATTTTTAAATTAATGATAGATTATAAAAAACTTATTTCAAATGGTGAAAGTGAGTATATAGAATTTAAAGAGAAATTTTCTGATGAAGTTATCAAGTCATTAGTTGCTTTTGCTAATAATAAGTGATGACAAGTTTTTTTATGAGTAAAAGATAAGTGAGAAATTATTTGAACCGATATTTGAAAGGAAACTATTCAAAAGTGGATTAATGAAATTAAAAATAAGACAGAACCTGAAATTATTCCAATTACTGATATAGAGAAAATAAAATGAAAAACTGTAATTGTTTTTTCTATTACAGAATATCCTGTTAAACCAGTTGTATTTAAATGAAGATATTATAAAAGAGTAAAAAATTCAAATCATATAATTTCTTTTCAAGAAGCAATGGATTTACATATGCAGTCTTTAAATACTTCTTGGGATTATTATCCAGATCCAAATTGTGATTTAGATGATTTAGATGAAGAAAAAATTAAAAAATTTATTGATTGGTTAGAAAAAAGAAAGTGAAGAAAAATAGATGAAGATCCAATAACTATACTAAAAAAATATGATTTGATTAATAAAGATTGAAAAGTAACTTTTGCTTGTAGTATTTTATTTAAAGAAATAGTTCCTTTATGTAATAGTATTACATTAGCAAAGTTTCAATGAACTGATAAAATGATAGTAAAAGATGAATTATTGATAAAAGATTCACCTATTTTTGAAGTTGAGCAAGTAATGGATTTTATAAAGAAAAATATAAGTAAATGACTTATTATTAAACCTTGAGAAGTAGTTAATACTGAGGTTTGGGAATATCCTTTAGAAGCAATTAGAGAAATAATTATAAATGCAATAGTTCATAGGGACTATAGAGCAAATCCAGATGTCCAAATCTATATATTTGATGATAGAATAGAAATTGCTAATCCTTGAAAATTTCCTGAAGAATTTACAATAGATTGATTAAAAAGATGATTGTATAAGTCAAAACCACCAAATAAACTTTTAGCTTCTATTTTTAAAGAATTGTGAATTATAGAAAGATTTTGAAGTTGAATAAAAAGAGTATTTGAAAGGTTTAAGATTGAGTGATATTTAGAGCCAGAAATAGATGTTTCCTGATGATTTATAACTTATATTTGTAAAAGTTGAAGAGTAGAAGATAATTTTAAAGAAACTGTGGAGAAAACTGTGGAGAAAATAATTTTATCAATTAAAAAAGATAAAAATATAACTATTAAAGAATTACAGGAAGTTACTTGACTATCAAGAAGATGAGTTGAATACAATATTAAAAAATTAAAAGAAAGATGAATATTAAGGAGGATTTGACCTGATAAATGATGATATTGGGAGATTGTTGAATAAGTTTTTAAATGAATTTTAATATTATTAAAATAATCAAATGAGTACAAAAGAAGTTTATATTAGACCTTGATTTTGGCAAGAAATAGAGAATACTGATAAAAAATATGCTCATATTATAATGATTGCTACAAAACCTGACATTATTAAGCAAGCACCATTGTATTTAGAGTTAAAATCAAGATGAGAATTGGTTATATTAGTGCATACTTGACAACATTATAATTATAATCTAAGTGAATGAGTTTTAAAAGAATTTTGAATGCAAGTAGATGTAAATTTAAATATTTACTGACCTATTCATAAAAAATTTAGCTTAATAGTAGAAAGACTTGGAGATTTTTTGGTTAGGCTTAATGAAGAATTTAAAAAAATACCTATTCCATATGTTCATTGAGATACTCTTACAGCTGCAACAGCTGATAAAGCAGCTTTTTTAAATAAATTTGCAGTTGTTCATGTTGAAGCTTGAATTAGAACTTTTACTCCTAAAAAAGAATTTTTTGAAAAAGTTTTTCAGGATTATGAAAAATGAACTTTGGATTTAGATTGGTATTATCAAGAATTACAAAAAAGGGAAAATTACGAACTTTGAAGTATAGAGCCTTATCCAGAACAATTTGATACAAGGAGTATTGAATGATCTACCTGATTTTTTGCAGTTCCTGTAGAAAATTATAGACAAACTTTAATAAATGAGGGATATGATCCTAATAAAATGCAAGTTGTTTGAAATACAGTGGTTGATGCTATAGCTGAATCAAAGAAAAAAATTAAGCAATCAAAAGCTTTTGAAATTTATCCAAATATGAAATGAAAAGATTTTATATTTGTTACTATTCATAGAAGAGAAAATTGTGAGAAAAAGGAAAGGTTCTTAGTATTGTATAATGCACTTAAAAAACTTATTCAACAATGAGTAAATGTTTGCTGGTTGGAACTTTATGCTAGTTGATATGCAATAGATAAGTATTGATTAAGGGATGATCTAAATAATCTAATAAAAAATTATCCAGAAAATTTTGCTTATGGAAAAGCTTTGGCACATCATCATGAAGTAATAGATATGATTACAAAAGCATCTGCAGTAGTGACAGATTCGGGTTCTATGCAAGAAGAAGCAACAGTTGTATGAACTAGGTGTGTTACATTAAGATTTGGTTCTGATAGAATAGAAACTGTATGGGCTTGATATAATTTAATAGCTCCACCAATAAATTCAAATCTTGTAACTGATATAATTTTGTATGCTATAGAAAATATTGATAAGAAAAATATAAGAAATTTGTATTGAGAGAATGTTTCAAAAAAAATAGTAGATTGAGTAATAAAATTATTGGAAAAACAATGACAATTGTTTCAATTTGATGATGAAAGGCTTTGATTGGATAAGTATTTTAATTGGAGAATTTAAATTTAATTATTTAATAGGCTTATATGAAAAAAATAACAGTTTTATCATCTTTTCCTCCAATAAAAGGTATAACTCCATATACTGTAGAATTATTAAAAGAGTTGGATAAAAAAGTAAAAATTCAGTTTATATGATTTAAAGATATTTATCCAGAATTTGTTTATCCTTGATGAACTAAAGATTATAGTTTAACTGTCCCAGAATTGAAAAATACTAATTTACGGAATAAAATTACTTGGTATAATCCTTTATCTTGGATTATTGCTGGATTTAAAATAAAATGAAATATAATTCATGCTCAATGGTGGAGCCGGATTCTAGCTCCTATTTATTTAACTATTTTATTAATAGCTAGATTAAGATGAAAAGAAATAGTTTTAACAGTTCATAATGTCTCTCCACATGAAAAGTCTTTTATAAAAATCTTTATGAATAACATTGTTTATAAACTATCAAATAAATACATTGTTCATTCTCAAGCAAATAAGAAGGAGCTACAAAAGATAGTTTGAGATAAAAAACAAATATGTATTATTCCTCATTGAATTATAGCTCCAAAATTTAAAAAGGATACAAAAGAGAATTTAAGAAAAAAGTATAAATTAAAAAATGATGAGAAAGTAATTTTGTTTTATGGGAATATAAGGGATTACAAAGGACTTGATATAATGCTAGAAGCTTATAATAAAATTATAAAATCTTGAGAAAAGAAGTTTAAATTAATTATAGCTTGATCTTGTTGGCAGGGTTGGGAAAAGTATCAGCAAATAATTGATAAATATAATTTAGGTAATTATATTTTGAGGATAGATTCTTTTATTTGAGAACAGCAGACTTGAGAATTATTTACCTTATCAGATGTTTTGGTATTACCATATAAAAATTTTGATTCTCAAAGTTGAGTAATTGCAACTAATTTGTATTTTAATCTTCCTGTAATAGTAAGTAATCTTTGATGATTAACAGCTGTAATAAAAGATAAAGATTTAATATTTGAAGTATGAAATACTGAAGAATTAAAAGAAAAAATTTTAAATTTATTTTCTTGAAATAATTTAGAATTAAAAAAAGAATATTTGAAATCCCTTAGAAAAGATTTTGAATGGGATAGTATAGTAGAGAAGACTTTAGAATTTTATAAAAAATAAATTTAGTTGGGGGATAATTAGTAAAAAATATTTTAATTTGTTAAGTAAGTAAATGAAAAAGATAACAATTACAACTACTCGTTATAAAGAACCAAATTGGTTATTTCATGAAACTATTAAATCTCTTTCTAAACAAAAAAAAATAATAGCTAAGATACTTATTTTAGATCAATTTTTTAATAAAGAAACTAAAGAGTATTGTAAGAAGTTGAATAATAAAAATATTAAATTAGAATATATGGTAATAGAACCAAAATGATTATCTTATGCTAGAAATTATGCAATAAAATTATGTAAAACAGACTTTTTGTTGTATATAGATAGTGATGCTATTGCAGATGAATATCGGGCGTATAATTTAGTTACTACTTTTGATTTATATGATAATGTTGGAATAGTTTGAGGAAAAATAATTCCTAAATGGCATAAAAAACCATTAATACTAGTGAAAGCAGATTATATATATGATATATATTCTATGTTAGATTTATGAGATGAAGTAAAAGAAGTAAAGAAAATAGTATGAGCTAATTTTTGATTAAATAAGAAATTATTATGAAAAGAATGTTATTTTGATGAAATTTTATGAAGAAAGCCATGAAAATTGTTATGATGAGAAGAAACCGATTTAGTAGACAGAACTATTAAAAAAGGTTATAAAGTACTTTATAATTGAAAGGCGAAAGTTTTACATCAAGTTTTACCTGAAAGAATTAGTTATTTATGGGTTTTTAAGAGGATATATTGGTGATGATATAATAGATGATTAGTCTGATGAAAGCCTAAAGCTAATAATTGAGAATGAAAATTTAATATTTGGAATTATGTTTTTCTTCTTTTTGTTATACTTCCTTATTTTTTATGATATATAAAATGAAGATATGATAGAAAATATAATTAGTAATCTTATTCCTGTAAGAAGCATTTTTTGATGAGATTTTATATTATTAAATTGATATTTAGTATTTATTATATTAATCTGATATTTTTTAAGTAAAAAAAAGTATTTAAATTTAAACATAATAATGTTGTTTTTAGTAATTTATTTATTTATATTAATAGTTTTTAACATAAAAGAATTTTCTTTTTATTATTTATGAGTATATTCTTTTTGCTTATTAGTTATTTGATATTCAATATGATTAATTAACTTTAAAAAGTTAAATAAAGAAAAAAGTACTATTAGAAAATTATCAATAAGATATGATTATATTTTATTTTTTATTTTAATTCTATACATATTATTTTATATAACTATAAACAATTGAAATTTCTACAATATAATAGAGGCAGATAGTTGGATACATTTATCAAAAATACTTAAATTTGACAATACAAATCTTAGTCCTATTTTTTTATGAGAATATCATCATTATCCTATCTTTTCATATTTTGTTTTTGATTATATTTCTCAATTTTTATGAATAAAAAATATAATATTTTTTTATTGATTGTTATGATTATTATTTAGTTTAATAGTGTTATTACTTTATTATGTGTTAATAACTAATTTTACTCAGGATAAAAGGGTAGCTTTATTATCTTTATTTTTAATTCTAAGTTTTAATGCAGTATTTATTCCTAATTTTTATGTTTTCTTTTTATTATTACTGATCTTTTTAATAATATTTAAACTACTTAAGTATAAAGAAAACAAAATACTAAAGATATTACTTATTATGATATTAATAATGTGAGTATATTTTACACATTATTTAGGCGCTATAATGATTAGTGTATTTATAGTATTGTATTTTTTTTTATATTTATTACAAAAAAAATGTTGAAATTTTTTTAATAAGATAAATATTTTTTTTATTAGAATATATAATAATTTTATACAAAACACAAAATTATCATTAAATTTAATTGTGATACTATTATTATTAATCTTATTTAGTTATACAGTATTAACAGACGATATTTTATATACATCTTATTCTGAAATAGGTTTAAACTATAATAATATTGTCTATTTTATAAGTATTGCTTTTATTATTCCTACAATATGATTAATAAATAAAATGTTTACTGAAAATAAGCTAATATTAATTTATTTTTATTCAATAATAATATATTTTGCTAATATAATCTTTTATTATACTCATTTATTCATTTTTCATCACAGGTATTTTCCAGAATTTGCAATAAAATTTATATTATGACCATTTGCAATATTGTTACTTTTTAGAATTTTTAATAGAAAATATAATAAGTTATTAATTTTAGTAGTTTTATTATTATATGCTTTATCTACTAATTATGTTTGATATAAATATTTATATAACTATGTAAGGTGATCTAATAATTATAGAAAAAATTTAATTAGTGATCTTACAAAATATAAGAAAAAATTTAATAAAAAAGTTTTATTTATAGAACCATATTCTTTTTTAAATAGGTATGTAGTAGTTGATTTAAATTCTTATATTTATGCAGTTAATTATAAAAATAAATGACCAAAGCCTTTTACAACTATTCCTTGAAGAATAGATAAGTTTGCTTTTTCACATCCTTGAGATAGATATAATTTAGCTATGAATTTTCTTAACGATCCTAATTATAAAAGCTATAAAAATCTATTTAAGTATAAAATTGATTATTTTATTTTTAGTAAAAAAACTAAGTATAAGAAAGTTATTAACTTTTTTAGAGAAAGTGGTTTCGAAATAATAGAAACTAAAAATTATTTTATTATTTTAGCTAAATAAAATGAAAAAAATACTAATTGTAATAGATTCTATAGAAATTTTATGATGAGCAGAAAAAGTTGCAATAGATCAAATAAAACTCTTAAAAAATAGATGAAAGAAAATAGAGTTATATTGAACTAATAAAAAATATATATCTTTGTTAGATATGCTCTTATCAGTTTTTAATTTAAAAGAATTTTTTAAATTAAAAAAATATTTAGATAAAAATAGATTTGATGTAATACATGTACATAAGTTTCATTCGTTTTTATCATCATCTATTTTTTTAGCTATGCCTAAAGATGCAAAAGTTGTTTTACATGTGCATGATTTTAAATTTTACTGTCCTAAATTATGAGTAACAAAAGAAGGTAAAGAATGTGATTGATGATTGTTTCATTTTAATTGTATAAGACCAATTGAAAGATTTTTTATATTAAATTATATATTTGATTTTGTTAAATGGATAAAATTTATAGTAAACAGATTCATGATAAAAAAATATGTAGATACTTTTATTTGTCCTTCAAGAAAACTTCAAGAATATATGATTAAGTCTTTAAAGTTACCTAAGGAAAGAGTAGTTCATCTACCAAATTTTATAGGTTTAGAAAAAAATTATTATCCAAATTTTGATAGAATAAATGATAGGAAATTTCTTTTTGTTTGAAGATTATCAAAAGAAAAATGAGTAGAAGTAGCTATAAAAGCTTTTGATATTTTAGTAAATAAGGAATGATTAAAAGATATTACTTTTGAAATAATTTGAGATTGACCAGAAAAAGAAAATCTTAAAAATTTAGTTAAAAAATTAAAATTAGGAAAGAATATCAAGTTTTTAGGAAGAATAGAAAATGAAAAATTAAAAAAATATTATGAAAATGCAGTTTGACTGATAATGCCTAGTGTCTGCCTTGAAAATAATCCACTTGTAGCAATAGAATGAATGAAATTTTGAAAACCTATAATTGCAACAAATATTTGAGGTTATCCGGATTTAGTAGAAAGCTGAAAGAATTGATTTTTATTTAGTTTATGAAATTATATTGAATTAGCAGAAAAAATAAAAAATCTTTATAAAAATAAAAACTTAAGTATAGAAATGTGAAAATATTGATTTGAAAAATTAAAAAATAATCTTTGAACTGAAAAATTTTATAAAAAGTTGATGGAAATTTATAAAAACTAATTTTTTCTAAATATTTTTTTTTTATAAAAAATAAAAATTAAACTTGTCATAATGATTTCCATAATAATTGTAACCATTGCTGCTCATAATCATTTATAAATTGGAATTAAAAAGTAATTTCCTATTACATTTAATAAAAGATTAACTAAAGTAAAATAAAATATTCATTTTTCTATTCAGATATTATTTAAGTAATGAAAAAAAAATGTGTTTATTGAATTAAATAAGAACATAATTAAAAATACTATTAACAATAAATGTGTATATTCGGATACATATTGACTTCAATATACTATATATATTATTTGTTTTCATAGTATTATTCATACAATAAGAGTTATTATACTAATAAATAATATAGTTTTTAATATTTTATATATTTTTTTTGTTGAATATTGTTTTAATAAATTAGGAATTGAAGCTAAAACAAATAATGAAATAATAAGACTTCATATATTTATTAGTCTTAATATGGCAGTATATAGTCAAAGATCATAATTATATCAAAAAAATCAAAGCATTATTTTATCAGTATTTGAGAAAATTCATATTGCAAATAAGCTTCACATCAAATAAACTCCACTTTTCAAACTATTTTTTATAATATTTTTATTTAATTTAAACTTCTTAATCTCAAACTTTTTCCAAACATACACCAAACTAATTCCTAAACTCATACTTCAAGCAATCAAATATCCTCACAAAATACTTTTTAAATTTCAATATAAAAATAAAATACTTAATACTATAACAAGCATTAAAACTCAGTTTATAATCTTTAATAATGCTTCGTATTGCATTTCTTCAAAAGGTCTAAAAAAAGCTCTAATAAATTCTCAAAAATTATTTAAAATAGCATATCAACAATATATTAAAATCAGTGTTATATAAAAATCAGGTTTTCAAATAAAATGAGAAACTATCCAAACTAAAATAAAAGTTATAACTCATAAAATAACTTTTAAAAAACTAAGATTTACTAAATAATCCTTTATTTTAGACTGATCTCTTGAAACTTCTCTTACCATTAAAGTTGTAAGCCCAAAATCAGTAATAACTATAAACATAGCAACAAAACTCATAACAAAACTTAAAACTCAAAACTGTTCTGGTCAAAGAATTCTTGCTATTAAAATGGTGATTAAAAACATTCATCATTTAGAAAACCCTTCTGCTAACATTAACCACAAGGTATTTTTTATAATTGTTTGCTTGTCTGTTTTATTTTCAAGTAGGAAAGATTTTATTTTTTGAAGCATAAGTAATTTAATTTTAGTGTTTAAAAAATTTATATTGTTTCATATTTTCTTGCATTTTTTAATTAAAATTGTTATAATGCAATTGTAAGTGTTGGTGGGGGGCTTTTGCTCTCCGGTTACCCTGTTGGATGTGCTATCTAACAGGTTTTTTTTATTTCTCTAGAATTTTGTCAATACTTATCACAAGCAAATTATTATATTTATTTTTTAACTCCCAAACTTCTTTTCATAAATTATTTTTCATAAATTATATTTTTTTATTTTCTTCTTTATTTGTCTATTTTTTGATAAAAAAACTTTTTCTTCTAAGGAAAAACCATGAAAGACAATCAATTGTTTTCAATTTTTTAAAATATCTTCATAAATCTGGGAAAAATCTCAATCTGAACTAAAAATTATAAAACTTTTAAAATTATCAATATTTCTACAAAGCTTACATCAAATATAACTATCAAAATCTGCTTTCCTTTTGATAGTTCAATCTTTTAATTTAATTTTTTTTACTCTTTTGGAGATTATATTTATATTTTTAAAATTATTTTCTAATTCATTTACAAATCTTAACGATCAATATATTTTTTCATCTACTCATACAAATACAAAAATATCTTTTTTATCTAGCTTAGAAAAATTAAAAACTAACTCCAGAATTTCTTTTAATACTTTATAGCTTTCTTTGAAATTGTTTATTCAATTAATTTCACAATATGTTTTTTGTATATTTGCCCAATCTATAATGCACATAGCTTTTCACCAAATTTTATACTTTCTTCAATCATTTAAAACTATTTTATTCATACCTGATTAATTCTTAATAAAATTTTACATTAAATTTATAGAGAATATATAAATTGTTTTATATAATTCAATTTTTCTTTTTTCTTTTCTTTCTCTTCAATATTTTCAATCTTCTCTCCATTCACATAAATTTAACTTTTTTCCTAAAAAAGAATATTTTATAGATTGGACATCACCACAACCTAATTTTAAATGAGCTTATAGTTTTGTAAATTGAAATTTAACTTGAAGTAAAATTATTAGCTGATTTCCTCATATGTGTTTATGGTATCAGAAAACCTTAAATTGAAAATTTAATTGTAAATATTGATTAAAAGTTAATCTTACAGGTTATCCTAAAAGTGAAGAAAAGTTAAAGCAATTGAAAAATGATAGATATACTTGAATAAGATATTTTACTTGAAATACTTATACTTGATTTGTCTTT
>JAMOTX010000011.1 GCA_027062145.1 Candidatus Altimarinota bacterium
TCAAAATATTACAATTGCTAAAACTGTTATAACAACATTAACTACTGCTAATAAAAGTATTGAAATATAATTTTTTTTGATATTTTTCCATGTTATTCAAAATGTATCACTAGCTATTAAAAAAGGCAACGTTATAAGAACTAAATAATGAAAATTATGAGCATCAAATTTTAATATTTCAGGTTCAAAATGAGCAAATAAAAGTCATACCAGAATGTAAAATATAGTACTAGGTAATCCTATTTTTTCTTGAAATAATCTTCAAAAAACTACAGATAGTAATACAATTGCTATTATTTCCAACATTTTATTTTTTTAATAAATATTTATTTTATTTTAACTTATTTTTAACAAAAAACCATTAATTTATTACATTTTTAATATCATCATATTTAAATCACTTATATAATAGCTTTTCTATAATTTTTTGTCTTTCTTTATATACATCATATTTTCATTCAATTTTTCTAATTATTTTTTCATATTCTCTTTTTACTAATTCTAACTCTCATTCCACAAATGCTTCTTCTAAAAAGATTTCCAGTAATTCTTTATCTTCTTGTCTTTCATACAATTTTTGTTTTATGTACTGTTTAGATTTTCATTTATCTTTATATACTCTTATTTTTGACTGTATCACTTCTTTTTCTTGAATAATATTTCTTAATTTTTCTTTTAAGATATATTCTATTTCTTCTGAATTAATACCTCAATATTTTTGACCTTTTTCTGAGTTAGGTCAAAACTTCATATTTAGTTTTAATTTCAATTTTTTTGGTGATGGGTAATATCTTAAATAATACCGGATTGCATAATCAATTATTTTTTGAGAAATTTTCATATTTTTATAATAAATATTATTTTTTATCTATTATAATCAAATAAACAAAAATAAAAACTAGAATTAAAATTCTAGTTTTTAGTGAACATTGTAAATACTTCATCAACAACAAATGATTCATTATCATTTATTTTTTGAAAAACATAAACTAATGCATTAGCATAATTTTCTATTTTGACACCTACTTTAATTTTAGCTTCAATTAAAGCAAAATCTGTATTGTTAACTACAGCGATTAAAGCATCATCTATTACTAAAGAACCTGTAGATTTATATACCAAAGATTTTTTGTCTTTATTTTCTACAACTAAATCAGCCCTTTTTGCTAATATTTCTAACATTTCAAAATGTAAACTTGTCATAATATCCTCCTTTTATATTTATCATAACAAATGTATTATACATTTGTATTTTTAATAGTCAATTTATTATCCTAAATAAAAAACTATATTTATTAGATATAGTTTTTATTTATTAGTTGCAAATATTTCTTTTTTAAAAAGAAATATTCATATTAAAAGTGAAAAAATCATTAATAAAATATGTTCTGGTCAAGTTTTTGGTAGTTTAGTAATTTCTGGTATTTTTTGTGTAACTGTATCTTCATTTTTTGCTTTTACTACTTTTTCTCATCTCATATTAGCTCAAGCTGGATCAAATTCCATAGCTTCTTTTATTGCAATAGCATTTTCAGTATTAGCATTTTTAAAACTTGTTTTTTTTGTTAAATAAACATTAGTCCAATCACTATTTTTTAAATTAGCATTTTCAAAACTAGTAACACCTTTTATATCTGCTGCTCATAAATTTGCTCATTCTAAATTAACTCATTTAAAATTAACATTTTCAAAATTAACATTAACTAAATTAGCATTTTTTAAATTAGCATTTTCAAAACTAGTATTTATTAAATCAGTAGCTTCAAAGTTAACTCCTTCTAAATCAGCTCATTTAAAACTTGTATTTCATTCAAAAACAGCTTTTTCAATTACTTCTGCAATAGTTAAATTATCTTCTCAAGTATATTGATAAATTGTTCATCCATTAACATTTTTAATTGTTACATCATTAGCAAAAGATATATTTAAAGTTATAAAAAACAAAAACAAAAACAAAAATATTTTTTTCATAAACTAATAGTTATATTATAATATATATAAATTATATTACTTATTATTAAATAACAAAATAATAATTTATACTTAATCCATAAATTAATTCAAAACTATATCAACCACTTTTAACATAAGATTTTTTTTTCACATCCAACTATCTTCTGAAACATCAAATATTAAATCTATTTTTTTTCATTCTCTTTCTCATATCTTAAGTTTTTCATAAAAATCTCACATATAAAATGCAAATATTTTAAATCCATGTTTTGTAGAAAATCTTAAATGATCTCTACCTTTTCATAAAAATTCCATTTTATCGTAATCAAAATTTTCAACTATAAAAACTGGTTTAGTATTACCAATTCAAAATGGTTTATATTTATTTACTTTATTTAAAAAATTAAATCCTAATTCTTCTAGCCTAATAGCTTTATCAACAATTATTTCTTTTTTATGATAAGAAAAATTTT
>JAMOTX010000012.1 GCA_027062145.1 Candidatus Altimarinota bacterium
ACATCATAAAAATTAATGTTGCAGCAAGTACTGATACTAAAAACCACCAGTAATGCTGAAGTGTTATATATGATAATGTTTCAAACATATTATTTTAAATTAAAAAATTAAAATCAAGTAATTATTTTTCATCAATTTGAGGTCATTTTTTTATAGCTGAAATCATTATTTTAAATTCTGCAATAATAAGCGCTGTAAAAATTGCTACAAATAAGAAAAAAGTGAATTTAACAGCCCAAACATCTAAATGTGATGTTGAAACTTTTGTAGGAAGCATATTTTGTACTGTCCAAGGTTGTCTACCAACTTCTGCTACTACCCGTCAAAGTTCTTGTCATAAAAATGCTAATAAAAAAGTTAACATTCAAATTCTTAATAACCATTTTTTATCTTCTATTTTATTTAAATATGTAAATACTAATATTATTAAAAATAATAATGGTAAAATAGAACCAACTCATACCATGATTCTAAATGTATAAAACATTAAAGGAACATTAGGTACTAATTCTTCCATATGATTTTCATCAAAATATCAAAATCAAAAATCTTTTTCATTTTCCTTAAATAAAGCTAATTTTTCTTCTGCTAATTCTGTATTTCAGATTTTTTTAGCTTGTTTGTAATCGTATAATGCTTTAATTGCTATTTTTCATGGAGCAATTCTTTCTATATATGGTCTTTCATAATCTCAGTTATAATTAGTATAACCTTTATACAAAATATCATTAATTCAAGGAACAAAAGCATTAATATCACCAAAAGCCAAAACTGATAACCCATAAGGTAATTCAGGAGCTAAGCTTATTTCTGGCATTCATTTATTAATCTCTTCTCAAAAGTAAGCTCATAATTTTAATCAAACCCCATTTCATCAATCATATAAAGCTTCCATTGCGGCTAACTTCATAGGTTGATGTTTTGCTATTTCTTTAGCATGAATATCTCATGTCGCTCAAGCAACAATAGATCACAATAAACCAAATGTTGCAGCAACTAAAATAGATTTTTTAGCAAAATCTTTTTCTCTTCATTTAAGTAAATAATAACATGATACCATTATTATAAATGCCGCGGCATACATATAAGAAGTAGAAACAACATGTAAAAATTTATTCATTGCTATAGGAGAAAATAAAACTTCCCAAAAATTAACCATTTCATTTCTCATTAAATCAGGATTGAATGCCATTCAAACTGGATGTTGCATCCAAGCATTAGCAGATAAAATCCATATTGCTGATAAATTAGTTCATATAGCAGTAGCCCAAGTAACTCTTAAATGAGCTTTTTTTGATAATTTTCACCACCCCCAAAACATAACTGCCATCATAACAGACTCTAAAAAGAAAGCCATAATTCATTCAATAGCAAGTGGTGCACCAAAAATATCTCAAACAAACCAAGAATAGTTTGACCAATTTGTACCAAATTCAAATTCTAAAATAATACCTGTAGCTACTCATATAGCAAAATTTATAGCCATAAGTTTCATCCAGAATTTAACTGTTTTTTACCAGTTTTAACATAAATTCATTCCATAATTGCGATAATGAATATTATCCCTAATGTTAATGGTACAAAAATCCAATGATACAATGCAGTCAAAGCAAATTGTGCTCTTGACCAATCCACCAAAGACATATCTATTAATTCAAACATTTCATAAATATTTAAGAAATAAAAAAGTCTATTAAGTATTATTTAATATTTAATAAACTATTAGAAACAGCGTCAGCCTTTTCTTCATCTGTGTTATATTTTCATAACATATCTGGGAAAAAAAGTATTAAAACAGTCATTATAATAGCTGTTTTAATGATAATTAAAAGCCATAACTTTCTTGAAATAGAAGTTAGATTTTTAAAACCTTCATAATAAAAGTTATAAATGCTTTTAAATATATTTACCATAAGTAAAAATCAAGTAATAATCTTAACTAATACAGTATAGTAGCAATATGAGTAAAAACAATACATATAGATTATTTTAACTTGATTAAAGTAAAAAATACTTCAAAATAAAAAAAAATGAGATAAAATCTCACTTAATCTATAATTTTATGTATTAATTTATTAAATCATCATTTAATATTTTCAGCCCTTAAATCTAATTCAATTTTTTTTAGTATTTCTATTTTTTCTTCATCAGTTTTTTTTCTCATTTTAGCAATCAATGTATAATCAGTTACATTGATTCAAAAAACTCATAATATATACATACTTATATATTGTTCTAAATACATAGGGCAAAATACATTATTATAAATTATAGAGTAACCATCACAGGTGGTGAATATTTTAGCTGTCTTTCACTCTAGAAGCTTTTTTGGTATTGGACTACCTTTTTGAAATCTAAAGGCAAATCAAGCTGAAAAATTAGTATCAATAAAGTTCTTCATAATGGCTGGCATATTCCCCCACCATATTGGAAAAATAAATACTATTTCATCTGCCCATTTTATTTTCTTTTGAAATTTTTCTCTATTTGGGTCTTCTCATAAAACTCTCATATCTTCAAATTCTAAATATGGTTGAAAGTTTTTCTTTTCATATAAATCAATTACTTGAACCTTATCTCAATAAGATTCGCTTACTTCTCTATATTTTTTGAGTATTTTGTGAGTGAAACCTTTTGAACTAGGTTGAGCTATTACAATTAATTTTTTCATAAAATTATATTATATAATATTTAATATAATTTTATCATAAAAAAAAGAATTATCATAATATATGATAATTCTTTTTAGTTTTAACTAAAAAACTTTTCATCTTCGATATTTCAAAGCCAAACATTACATGTATATTTAATATCTTCCGTAAAATCTGCATTAGTAATCCATTCTAAATAACCTTTATCAATTCTTGAAACTTCTTCAAAAGTTTTACCTCTATACTTCCCTATTCTCATAACTTCAATCATTGTAAACTCTTTTCTAGTCATTGCTTGCATTATATCTAACACTTCTTCATCTGTTTTACCTAATACATTTTGAATAATCTCAAACATATTATAAAAAACATTTTCTAAAACAACTACATCTCAAAATGCATCATGGGCAGTTGTACATTCCTCATTTCCATCAGCATCATTAATTTCATATAGTTCGAAAAAATATCTTAAATATTGTAAATTTACATATTCAGGACTTTTATTATTTGCATTTTTCAAATATCATTCAGACCACATTATTTTTGAAACCTTTAATGTGTCTATCATTTTTTCAGAATAATTAATTCATGATTTATCAAGAACATCTTTATCAAAATCTATATTGTGTGCAACTAATATTTTATCAATAAAAGCATCTTCGATCACTTTTCTAGAATCATTATCTAAAAATTTTCAATTTGATTTTTTTTCTAATAATTCTGGATAAATACCATGGACTGCCATAGCTCATATTTCAATTTCAGTATCTGTATTAAAAAACATATTTACATCTTTTTTTTCTCATTCATTAACTTCTCTATATGCTAATTGAATCATTTTTCAATTAGAATAAATTCCTCATTTTTCATCTTTAATAATACCAGTAGTTTCAGTATCAAAAAATAATATAGGTGTTTCACTTTTAATATTCATATTTTCTGTTTTGTTAAATAAAAAATCTAATTATTATTTTAAATAATAATTAGATTTTTTCAATTTTTTATTTATTTTCACATATTTCGCAAAAAATATCTTTTAATTTATCATACATAAAATACAATTTTCATGAAAAAAATCATAGAGTTATTATAAGAGTTATAGTTGTAATATAATCTAAGTGTAATTCTATAAATATTTCAGGTAATACAAATTTTCTAATTCAAATTATTGTAATAATTATAAAAAAAGTAGATATTTCCGTAGTTTTTATAACTTTTTCTAAATCCTTATCCCATTTAATGGTTTTATCTTTTTTGAAAACAAAACTTATAGCTAATCATATAAATACAAATAATATATAATATGCTGGTATATTATTATATATAAAATCATTAATAATAATTCATAATAAAACAATACTTACTAGCGAAAAAGCTGTAAGCATTATTTTTATTTTTTTTGTTATTTTATTTTTTAAAAATATTTTCATATTATTTATTATTTCTTACTAATCCCCACTTAAGCATTGCAGGAATATATACTAATATTATAAATGTTCATACTAAAAGCCCTCATATAAATGCAATGGCTAAACTTCACCATAAAGCATCTTTAATAGCTAAAGTTGTTAATCATAAAACTGTTGTTAAAGTTGTTAATAATACTGGTTTAAATCTAGCTCTGATAACATCTAATATTAACTCATCATTATTAATATATTTTTTATTTGATTTCTTTTCATTATTGTATCTTTCTATCAACAAAATAGCATCATTAACTCATACTCACATTAATCAAAACATACCTAGTTGTGCTGGAAAAGAAAAAGGCAGTCATGTAATTGTTAATAATAATATCGCTCAAATAAATAAAAATGGTATAACAGATAATACTAAAAATGGTTGTCTGAAATTACCAAAATGTAAAACTAATACAGAAAACATTAAAATAATTCATACTCAAAATGCTTTCATTAAATCGGTCATAGAATTTTGCATATCTTTAACGTCTCAAGCATACTCTAACCTTATTCCATCTACACTTTTTGAAACAACATCAATATATTCTTCAATTAAAGGTGTAACACTTCATAAACTTGTTTCTTTTGTTTTATAGGCTCATATATTTAATACTAATTTTCAATCTGAATGAGTTAAGCTTTTAACTTCTCATTTCAATTTAACACTTTTAATTAAATCTTTTACATAAATATCTCTTCAAGGAATTAATATATCTAATATATTTAATCAGTATATTTTTGTAAATGCCTTAACCTCAATCAGATCACTAGAATAATCATCTAATCTTTTAAGTATAACACCATTTGGTTCATAATCAGTAGAACTTTCAATACTTGCTATAAATAAGTCTAATTCTTTTGAACTTATATCAAATTGTTTAAGTTTTTCAATATCCCAAGTAATATCAATTTTTCAATTAGTATATTCTAATGAATTACTCCAATCAAAAGTTCATTCAATACTTTTTAATAATGGTTCTAATTTAATATAAAAATCTACTATATCTTTTAAATCATTTCATACTAAGTAAAAATTTACATCTTTTCATCAACTAGGTCAAGATTTTTGAATAAAAAATTCTAAACTTTTAATTTTACTACTAAAATCTTCTTTTTTTATTTTTTCAGATAATTCTTTTTTTATTAAATAAGAATCATAATTTCTTTCAAAATCTTTATCTGTTAATTTTAAATCTATATAAGAAAGATCAGGATTAAATCAGTTTGAATAAACAACACTATCTAATGGGTCTAAACTTTTATAATCTCAAATATTTATATTTTGATAAGCTAATAAATTCTTATTTTTTTCTTCTCAAAAATATGAATCTATTTTTTCAGCAATACTTGCAGTTATTTTTTTATTTTCATTAAAAGTAGTATCGCTAGTATATTTTAAATTTACATATATATTATTTGTATCAACTGGTGGTAAAAAATCTGCTCTTAAGAACTGACTAGCTAATCATATAGTGAATATGAAAAGCATAACAAATCATAAAATAGCTTTTTTATAATTTCTAATTGTTTTTCTGAAAAATCATTCTAGTTTTACAAATAATTTATTATTTTGTTCAATAATATTTCATTTACTATCTTTAGTTACCTTAATATTAAACTTTAATAAACTTAAAACAATTGGTAAAAATACAAGTGCTACAAATATTGAAATAACTAATACAACATCTACTGTAACTGGCATATATTTCATAAAATCACCTATTTTACCCGAAAGCATAAATCAGATAGGTAAAAACATTGAAATAGTAGTAAAATTTCAAGACATTATTGGTTTCCAATAATTTTTAATCGAAAATCATATAGAATCCCATTTATTTAATCATTTTTTCATTCACTCTTCAAATCATTCAATAACTACTATTAAGTTATCAACCATGATTCACAAAGTTAAAACTAATGAAAATGAAACAATATTATTAAATGTAAATCCTATTGCTTTAAGTACAACAAATGCTATTAAAAAAACAATTGGAAAAACTATAGTTATTCATATCGATTCTCTAAATCAAATAAACAATAAAATAACCATAAATATTATCAGTGTTGTTTGCCGAAAATTTGATATAAAAGTTTTATAAGTTGAGTCAATTTTTTCTTTTTGTGAATGAATTTCGTATACAAGTAATTTTTTTAAATCTTCATTACTATAATCAAACACATCATCATTACTTGAAAATATTTTTTCTATAAAGTTTTTTTCTGCAACATAGTTTGAATCACTAAATTTTAATCAATAAGATTTTATTACATTTTTTACCTTATCAATTGTAAGTAATATATCAGTTCCTGGTACTTTTTTAATAGTATAGGTTACACTTGCATAAGATTCTCATTTATTCATTAAATAAGACTCTTTTTTATACATATATGGTCACGTAGTAACTTTAGAAACATCTCATAATAAAACTACATTCCCTTCTTTATTAATTAATGTAAGATTTGATAAATAACTTGAAATTTCTGAAAATTCTTCTGGATAAGATCTAATTGTGAAAGTGTATAAATTTTTATCTACTTCTTTCTTATCAGCTGGAAATTTATCTAAATAAGTTTGAACTTGTGAGATTGCATAAGAAAAATTTATTTTATTTGAAATTAATTTATTATAATCAAATTTTATTTTAACTCATGGAATATAATCTCAAATAACGTTAACTTCACTTACTCATTCTGTAGATTGTAGTTTATCTTCTAAATCTCTAATTTTATCATATAAAACAGATGGCAAATAAGGTCATACAACTGAAAAAGTATAAATAGGTGCCTCTGTTAAATCAACTCTTTTTAAAATAGGTTCTTTAATATTATCTGGAAAATCTCATCTTATCTTATCTATAGCTGAATTTATATCACTATATGCTTCTGAGATATCTTTAGCTCTATCAAATTCAACAGAAATAACTCAAACATTGTACGCAGAAGTAGAATTGATTTGTTTTACTTGAGTTATACTACCTAAGCTATTTTCTAATTTTTCTACAATTTGTTTTTCAATAGTTTCTGGATCTGCTCATGGATAAACAATAGAAATAGTAAAAAATGGCACATTTATAGCTGGACTTGCTTCTTTTGGAAATGTTTTAAATGCAGCTAATCATAATAATACCGATAATATTATCAGCATTATTATAAAAGCCTTGAAATGTTTTAATATATTTACTAACATAATTTATTTACATATTTTAATAATACTATCTAATCATTCTAAAATTTCTATCTTATTTCCATTTATATCTCAAACTTTAACTTTTAAATCAATTAAAGTACTTCAACTTATAGTTTTGATAAAATTTCAATTAATTTTATTTTTTATATATGAAACTGGTATTTCTTTTATTCAATTACTATTGTTATCAAGAACAATAGTATCCTCATTATCAGAATTTGAAATAAATTTTAAATTTAATATTTCTCATCATTTAAATTTTTTATCATCTAAATAATTAGATTCATATACATAATTTTGAGTTATTTTATCTTTAGTTTGTAATTCATTTTCTATACTTATTTTATAATCTTTATTTTCAAATTTAAATTCAAATATATCACCTAATGATAGTAAAACTGAAGAATAAACTTTTAATTTTGTAGAATCAGTATTTGGTAAAATCTGACATAAAGGAGTATTAATTCCTACATTATTTCATTCTGAAATAAATTTTTGATTAATAATTCAATCTATTCATGCATAAATATTTCTCTTTGATAAATTTACATTTAATGAATCAATCGATTGACTTATTTGTAATAATTGATTATCTAACGATAAAACTTGAGTTCATTTATTTGAAATTAAATTAGTTAAACTAGAATTTAATGATTTTAATCAACTATCTAATCAAGCTATTTGTAAATCTAATCATACATCGATTGAATCAGTCTTATTTGTTTTTAAATTATCTAAATTTGATTTAGTTGAATTTATTTGATTTTCAATTGTTGAAATTTGTGAATCAAATGAAGCATTAATTGAAGATTTTGAATTATCTAGACTATCCCATCAACTTTTAATTTCAGCTAAGTTATTTCAATAGTTTAAAAATAAATTATAATATCAATCTATTTGAGTTTGGCTAAAACGTATATTTGCAACTGATGCTTTTATTGCATTTCTTGCAGTTATATTTAATTCTACTAAGTCTCATAAATACAGTGAAATATCATTTTCAGACATTTTATCTAAATTTTTATTTAAAATAATTAATTTTAAATAACTATTTTTTATTATACTTAATAATCAAATATCTTTAACTGATAAATAATCTTCATAACTGTCATTTAAATCGTTATTTTCATCAGTTATTCAAAAGATTTCATCTATTTTTAATAAATTATCACTTGAAATTGAGCTCATATTAACATATAAGCTTTCTTTAGATATATTTATTTTCTCAATAGATTCTTTTTTAGATAAATTTAATAATTCTAAATTTTTTTCTAAACTTAACAATGTATTATTTAAAGAATCGATTTGATTTTCTAAATCTAGTTTATTTAGATTTGATGATTTTTTAGTAAGTTCAATATTATTTTCAGTTATATTGATTTGATCTTTGATATCTGAAATTTGATTATCAAAACTCATTATTGTTGTACTTTTAATCGATTCTAAATTAATTTTTTGGTTTTCTAAACTTGATTTTTGTATAGATAAATTTATAGTGTTTGGATTATTATTCAATTTTCACAATTCAAAAAATTAACTATTCAAGGAGTTGGTGATCATATAGTTTTTAAATCATCATTAACAATTACTCATTTTAAATTTAAGTCCAATTTATTAATTTTTCAAATTTCAAATTCATTTTCACAAATTTCATTTTTTTCAATGATTTTATCACTAATATTTTTATCTTCAGAACAAGATCAAAGTAAAATCAAAACAAAGATAAATACGACTATTTTTTTCATAAATTTTTTATTAATTATTATTTTCCAATTTCACATCATTCTGATGTAATAAATTTCATTAAATCTCAAATATTATCATTTTTCACCAATCATACATATTTTCCATCTTTCATTAGTACAACCATATTATCCCCTGGATTTATATTTAACTCATCTCTAATTTCTTTTGGAATCACTATTTGTCCTTTTGGTCAAACTGTTGTAGTTCAAACTACCTTTAAATTAATCATTTTTTTTAACATGTTTATATTTTAATTATATCAATTAAGAAGTAAGTAAGAAAAGTTATACTTATATTACTTACTTCTTAAATAATACAACATAATTCTGTTTACAAAGTCAATTAATTACCTATAAATTAAAATTGTAAAAATAATAATTATATATATAATCACTAAAATTTAGAAATAATTATATATATGGCAAATATTACACACTTGAATAATAAAATTGAAATCCTAGATCAATTATTAAAAACATGACTTAATGCAACAAAAAAAGATCCAAAAAACTTTTCAAAAGATGATTATGCAAAACTAAAAAATGAAGTATATAAAAAATATAAAATTGCTAAACCTTTTCAATCAATAGAACTAATTGAAAGATATGAAGAATTAATGGCTGACTGAACTTTAGAAGAAGATTTATTTTTCAAAAAAATACTTAGGAAAAGATGAATTAGAAGCCTAAGCTGAGTAACTGTAATTTCATTATTAACAGATTTTTTTTGATGTCCTTGAAAATGTATTTTTTGTCCTACTTTTGAATGATTGCCAAAATCATATATTCCTAATGAACCTGCAGTTCAAAGAGCTGTAATGAATAACTTCGACCCTATTATGCAAATACATAATAGACTTAGAGCATTAGAAATGACAGGTCATAAAATAGAAAAAAATGATGTTAGAATAATAGGTTGAACTTGGTCTGTTTATCCTAAACCTTATCAAGAAATGTTTATTAAAGCTATATATGATGCTTTTAATACATATGATGATATGAAAGTGTATCTTGAAAAAACTGACTTTTCAAATGATAAATTCGCAACCTTCAAATTAAAAGAATGATATAAAGCTAAATTGTCAAAATCACTAGAGGATGCAAAAAAAATAAATGAAACATCTAGATTGAGAGTTATTTGAATAGCGATAGAAACTAGACCTGATTGGGTTAATATTGAAGAAATTAAAAGACTTAGAAGTTACTGAGTAACAAGAGTTGAGATTTGATATCAAACTACAATTGATGAGATAAATGAATTAAATAAAAGATGACACTGAAATAAAGAAAGTATAGCTGCTACAAAAATGTTAAAAGATGCTTGATTTAAAGTAGTTGCGCATATGATGCCTAATTTATTATGATCAAATCCTGACTTAGACAGAAAAGCATTAGCTACTGTTTTTGATGATCAGAATTTTAGACCTGATGAATTAAAAATTTATCCTATGATGGTTACGGATAAATCAGAGCTTACAGATATATGGAAAAATGGTTGATTTAAAGCTTATGATGATGAAACCTTAATAAGCTTAACAGCTGACCTTCAAATGATGATACCAGAATATATTAGATTAAATAGAACATATAGAGATATTCCTGCTGATCAAATATTAGAAGGTTCAATTATTGCAAATCTAAGACAAATAGTTGAAAAAAGAATAGCTGAAAAATGAGTGAAATTATTAGATACTAGACATAGAGAAATAAGAGAATGAAAAAATGATCCTAAAAATGCAATAATTCATACATTTGAATATGAAGCAAGTGATTGAAAAGAATATTTTTTAACTTTTGAAGATCCAGAAGATAGAACTATTTTTAGCCTACTTAGACTAAGATTACCATGAATAAATAAAGAAGTTTTAGAAGTATTACCAGAACTTGAATGATGTGCTCTTATTAGAGAAATTCATACATTTTGAGATCAGCTTTCTGTTAACGAAAAAGGATCAACTTTTGGTCAACATATAGGTTTTTGAAAAAAATTAATTGCTAAAAGTGAAAAAATTGCTAAGGAAAACTGATTTAATAAAATGGCAGTTATTGCCTGAGTATGAGTAAGATGATATTATGAAAAAAGGTGATATGGATTAGTTTGAGAATATATGGTCAAAGAAATATAATATTCTTTGACTTTTTTTTATTAAACATTAAAATCTTTAAAAGGCAATACAATAAATATAACAAATATAAACATGAAATCAATTATAAAATCAACAACATCTAATCATATAAAATGATATTCTAAGGATGATTTTAACCTAGCTTTTCAAAAAATAT
>JAMOTX010000013.1 GCA_027062145.1 Candidatus Altimarinota bacterium
TAATATAGATAATATTACATTAGAAGATAAATGATCGTTAACAAAAATTTGAGATGTTATTGTTAAAATAGTATTTGATTTCTTATTTGTGCTTGTATATTCAATATTAATCATAGCACTTTGAATGGTATTAATGATTAGATGAATATATATATGGATTTATACTATGTTATCACCAATTTTTGGTTTAATGTATTTCTTTGATAAAAAAGATTGATGAGATTGATTCTTTGCAAAATTTAATGTAAAAGAATTTATATCACTAGCTATGGTACCAGTTTATACAATGTTAGCCTTAAGTTTTTGACTATTATTTATGTTTGTAGTAGGTTCATGATTATCATGATGATCTTCAAGTTTAGGGTCACAAATAGTAAAGGTAGAATCAGCAAAAGATGAATGAAGTATTACAATTTGAGAATGACCAAGTTCAGTTAAATTAATAATAAAGTGAGCAGTTTCATCTAAATCAAAAGATGCTTCTAATTTAATGCATAGTATCGGATGATGAGCATTATGAGTTATATGAGCACTTATACTTAAATTATTTGGTATAGTTGTATTATGGGGAACAGTTATGGCCGCAATGAGATCGTCAGATATTACTAAAGCTATAGTTGAACCATTACATTCATTTGGTACAAAAGTATGAGGAATCATGACTTCTGCACCATGAAATATGCCAATATTTGGTGGACAAAGTATGAGTAGTATGAGTACTGCTGCATGAACAGTTTCATCATCTATTACAACAGCTCAAAATCAAAGAGGTACTAAGTTATGACAAAAATTTTCATGATGAACACAAGTTACTAAGGATTATCAAGATACAAAAGCTTTAACTTGAAATTCTATTGATTCACATTTATCTAATGTAAAATCTACTATTGCAAAACATTCTTTTGATGACTTAGTGGATAATAGTGCTTGAATCGATGCATTAACTACACATTTAAGTCGTTTAGCAAATAGTAATTGATTTAAAAATAAAGAAACTGCATTAAAATTAATAAAAGATATAAGAGATAAATGAGTTTGAAATGCTAACCTTGTTAGTGATAATTTAGCGAAATTAGATGCTGATGCCGTTTCTAGTAATATGAGTATATTGGGTTGATCTAAAAATGTAGTAAAAGCAGAAGTTAAAGATAATTTTTGAAAAAATGCAGATACGACTAAAGTAAAAGCGAATGTAGAAATTAAAGTTACTGAAGCTGAAACTTGAAATGCAATAAAGATTGATGTATGAGGTAGTTCATATGCAATAGATAGAGATTCTGATAATAAAACTACAAATGATGTTGATAGAAAGCAATTAATTAAACAAATTGTTTCTGCTTTAAATAAGTGAATATCGATTGATGAAATTAATGATAAAATTTTAGATAATTTTTCAGATAGTACTGATGTTATTAAAAATAATTGATTATATTACAATAAAGATACTAAAAAATATAGAAGTACTGAAGCTGATTGATTTGAAAAAGTTGAATCAATACAGACTGAAAACAAATAAAAAAAGAGCGTAAGCTCTTTTTTTATTTGTTTAACTTTTCTAATAACTCATCAATTTCAACTATTTCAACATCATCATACTTAACTTTTTTAATAGATAATTCACTAATACTATTAACTAATAAATATTTATTTCATTTTACTTTAATTTTATTTAATTTATTAACTTCTTTTTTAATTTCTTCTTTAGTAGTTTCTTTTGAAATATGAATAAAAATCTCTTTTCATTTCTTTTTTCAATAAAAACTAAAATCAAATTTTCAATTTAAGCCTGAAAAAATTTTATAATTGTTATATTCTAAAGTGTTGTATATAAAATTTTCTAATAATATTTCATTTTGTAATTTAAAATTAACTAAACTATTTCTTATTCAGTTATCTGTAAAATAATATTTAGCTTTTGAAGATATTTCTTTATTATTTTTTAAATCATACTTATAACATCTTTTAATTATTTTTGATTGAATCGAAAAATCTATATAATCTATAGTTGTTTTAAGTGAAATCTTATTTATCTTATCTAGTTTTTTATGTAATTCTCTTAATGATAAAAATATATTATTTTCTGATAAATATGTAATAGTATATTTATATAAATTAATACTTTTTACTCAAAAATCTTTATAAATACTATTTAATAAAATATCGCTTGTTAATAGATTTAATATATGTTCTTTTTGTTCAGTTTTATTTATTAAATTAAATGATCCGTATTTTATATTTTCTATATTTGCCTTGTTTATTAATTCTATTTCATTTATTCAAGCTATTTTTATATCATTTCATATTAAAATAGTTTTATAATTCATCTTATATAAATAAGAAATAGTTTCTTTTATTCATTTAATCTTTGAAATATTTTGTAAAACTATTATTTTTGGTATTTTGTATAACTGAATATAATCATTTAGTGATTTTAATAAATCTAAGTGTGTATTTATTTTATTATTTAAATCATCATCCTTATTAAAATAATAATAACTATTAGATGTATTTTTATTAAGTATATATTGTTTTATTAATTCTATTTTTCATGAATTTTTTATTCATGATAATATTAATAAAGCATTTTTTTGAAGAATTTTATCTATTTTTTTTATATATATTGATTTGTTTGAATGAATTTTATTTAAATCTAAATTAAAAAAATTATTTCTTTTATTACTCATATTGTATTTTTGTTATAGTATGATTTGATATTTTTGTTATTTTATTTGTTTTTTTATAATAATCAATTCTATTTAGTTATTCATTTGTAATAAAATTAGATTTACTTAAATATATCTAATGATTTATTTTTAGCTTGTAGAAAAAAAATGTAATTTTCAAAGTTAAAATATAGCTTTTAGTTAAAATCTTGACCTTATATTTTATCTAAATATAATTAATATTAATAAAATTAAAAAATACTTATGTCAGTAGATTATAATAACTTTGCAAAAACATTTTCAAATTCAAGAAAAAAAATGAAATGGGAAGAAATAGACTATTTTCTTTCTTTTTTGGAATGAAAAAAAAATATATCAATTTTAGATATATGATGTTGAAATGGAAGATTTTTATCTCATTTGAAAGATAAGAACATAGAATATGATAATTATTTATGAATTGATTTAAGTGATTGATTATTGAAAGAAGCTTCTAACTTACATCCTGAAGTACAATTTTTACACTTAAATATGCTTGATATAGATAGTATAAATGAAAAATTTGATTATATTTTCTTTATAGCTAGTTTTCATCATTTAGATAATATTGATTCTAGAAAAGAAGTATTAGAAAAAGCATCTAAATTACTTAATAAAGATTGAAAAATTTTTATGACAAATTGGGCTTTAAATAGTGAATTAAATAAAGAAAAATATAAGAGTTCTATTATTAGTGATTCTAAAAATGATTTTTGAAGTTTAGATTATAACATAAAACTTTGAGAGTTTGATAGATATTATCATTGTTTTAATTTAAAAGAGGTGAAATACTTATGTAATGAATCTTGATTTGAAATTCTTGAAAATAAATTATTTGAAAATAATAGAAATTTTATTTCTATTATACAAAAAAAATAAGACTAAAAGTCTTATTTTTTTTTAATTTCATGCAAAATCAGTAACTGGGTAAGGGATTCATTGATTTGTATTTGTTGTTAATTTGCTTGCATCTTGTTCAGATCATTCAGTAAGTGTATTGTTTATTGAAGGTCAAATTAAAGTATCAGGACAATCAGTAGGATCTCAATAACAAGATTCACTATCGTAACTTCAAGATATTCTTGTTAAATATATATCACTATTAGGTTTTTTTATTGTATAAGCTACATTATAATCAACTCATCTTTTATTTTTGTTAGGTCATTTTTTATATATAGCATACACGTATCTTCAAATTCAAAAATCTACCATTTTTTTATTATCTTTTTTAATTGCAAGATCTCATAATTCTGGATCATATAGATCTTTTGTTAAATATCTTTTACCTAATGTTTTTTGAGATATAGTTCATTTATATCAAATATTAACAGTAGATCAACTAGCTAATACATTTCATCATCATACAGTTGTTCATGTTAATGTTTGTATTGCTTGTCAGTCGTATTCTACTTCTAAAGTATTTGATGCTTTAGCAGGAACATCTTTATATCACCATAAGTTATTAGCAGAATATATATCAGTTTTTGGAAAGAAATTATTATCTGCTTTATATTGTTGTAATGCAGTTTCTATAGTAGATACATCTGATATTTTTCTACCTGATACAGCCTTATCTACAGCTCCACCAAAGTTTTGGTATGCAACTACTGATATAATTGCTAAAATCGTAATAACTACTAGTAATTCTACTAATGTAAATGCTTTATTTTTTGTTATTTGCATGCAATATAAGTTATTTAATATAATATAGTTTTATATTAATCTTTTACTGTTTTTTGTAAAGAAAATATTGTAAAAAGTCGTGAATATGTTAGAATATAACTATTAATTTTTTTCTTATACAGATGGAAAATAAATATGAAAAGATAGATAGAAAAGTTTTGAAGATAATCGAGACGGTAAGCGAATATATGGGTAATTTAAATCCAGAATATATTAAAGTTGAAATACTTAAAGCTTATGAATATGCGAAAGAATGACATGAATGACAAAATAGATTATCTTGAGAACCTTATCTAATGCACCCTGTTGAAGCAACAGAGATATTATTATCTCTTAAACCTGATATTTTCACAATACAAGCATGTTTATTGCATGATATAATTGAAGATACTGATAAAACAGAAGAAGATATAAAAGAAACTTTTTGAGATGAAGTTGGTTTTTTATGTGAATGAGTTTCAAAATTATCAAAAATTAAATATAGATGAGAAGATAGAAATATTTGAAGTTTGAGGAAGATGTTTATAGCTATGGCAGATGATTTAAGAGTTATTTTTATTAAGCTTGCTGATAGGCTTCATAATATGCAAACTTTAAAATTTCATCCAAAGGCTGAAAAAAGAGAAAGAATTGCTCTAGAAACTTTAAATATATATGCTCCAATAGCTGATAGACTTTGATTATATCAATTAAAAAACAAGTTAGATAAAGAATGTTTTAAGATTTTAGAACCAGAAGATTTTAAAAAATTAAAAAAAGAATTAAGAACTTTAGACTGAGAAATTAGAACATTTACGAACAATGTTATAACAGAAATGGATGAGTTATTTAAATGATTAATAAGTAATTATGAAATTGATTTCAGAGTTAAATCTATGTATTCTATACATAAAAAATTAAAAAAGAAAGGCTTGTGAAATGCTCGTGAATTATTTGATTTATTTGGTATCAGAATAATAGTTGAAAATGAATCTGATTGTTATAGGGCATTATGATTGATTCATAAAACATGGACACCTTTACCTAATAGATTTAAAGATTATATTGCTTTACCTAAGCCTAATGGTTATAAAAGTTTACATACAAATGTAATGTGACTTTTTAAGAATCAAAGAAAACAACCAACAGAAATCCAAATAAAAACATATCAAATGAAAAAATATTCAGATTTATGAGTTGCTGCTCATTTTGAATATAAAGAAAAATGAAGTACTATTGCAACAGATATAAATTGGGTTAATGAATTAAAAGAATTAGTTAATAATGTTTGAGATAGTGATTTTGTTTGATCTTTAAAGCTAGATGTTTTTAGAGATAGAATTTTTGTATTTACACCAAAAGGTGATTTTATTAATTTACCTGCTTGATCTACTCCTATAGACTTCGCATATTATGTACATACTGAGCTTTGAGATCATATAAGTTTAGCAAAGGTAAATAATTCTGTATATCCTTTAGATAAAGAATTACATAATTGAGATGTAGTAGATGTAATTATTGATAAAAATAAAAAACCAAATCCTTTTTGGATTTGATTTGTAAAAACAGTAAAAGCAAAAAATAGGATTAAAAATTATCTTAAAAAAGAGAATAAAGACATTCATATTGAAAGAGGTAAGGATATGATGAATAAGTATTTGGAAAAAGCTTGATTAGAACAATTTGATAAAGATTTAAGCATTTTAAAAACTATTGATGGAGTTACTTATAATAAAGAAGAAAGAATTACTTTACTTGAACATATCTGAAGTTTTAGTATTAATGCTTCTTCAATTATTAAAAGAATATTAAAAACAAAAAAAATTGTTCCTGCTAAACAAGAAAAATCAGATTTAAAATTAGATAAAAAGATAAAAGAATCAGCTAAAAGTTGAAAACAACCATTGATTATTTGATGAGAGGGTAATATCCCTTATAAGCTATGACATTGTTGTAGGAGAAAAATTCCTAGCGAAATAGTCGCTCATATTAATTGAAAATGAATTGTTACAATTCATAAAAGAAATTGTAATGTTATTAAAGAAGTAAATAAAGAAAGATTATTATCTGCTCATTTAGAATGAGAAAATGAATGAGATATTTTAGTTAATATTGAGTTTGTATTTGAAAATAAGATATGAGTATTGAAAGAATTAAGTGATATTATGTTTTCTATGTGATTAGATATTGATGAGATAAATTCATTAAAAATATGAAATAAAAGATCAAAAATACATTTGAAATTAATCATTCAGGATTATGATTATTTAATCGTTGATAGATTTATTGAAAGAGTTAAATTGAAATTTTGAACAATGCTGTATTCATCTGAAATAATAAAAATAGATAAAGGAATTTAATTCCTTTATCTATTTTTATTTAAATAAAAAAGACATAGATTAATCTATGTCTTTTAAAATTATTTTCTAAGGTTTAATTTAGCTAATAATTCATTATATTTTTCAACGTTAGTTCTTTTTAAGTAAGAAAGTAGTTTTCTTCTTTTAGCAACCATAAGTAAGATACCTCTTCTTGAGTGATTATCTTTTTTATGTTCTAATAAATGATCTTTAAGATTTTCAATTTCTGAAGTAAGAATAGCAACTTGAACTTCTGTAGAACCAGTGTTTCCTTTACCTCCAAAATCAGTAACGATTTTAGCTTTTGCTTCTTTTGTAACAGCCATAACTAAGTATTTTTATAGAATAAAATGTGCATTAACCGGAAAAATACACCAGTAAAATGTAGATTTATTATATAGATAAAAAGTTAAAATACAAATTAAAATTGTAAAAATATATATTTAATATAAAATTAAAAAAATACTTAAAAATAGCTTCAGTAAATATGAAAAAATATAATAAATTTTATTTTAAATCATTTGAATTTAATAAAACTAGTTTAATTGCTAAATTTTATTATAGCTTTGATGATGATATATTTTTTGAAGAAATTATTGATTTCAAATCTGATGATTTTGATGTTAGAGAAGTAATGAATATGAAAATAATTGAAAATATTTTATTTCATATACATATAGCATTATGAATAAGTTATTATAAAGCTTATCCTACAAATGAACTTATATTAGAATCTTGATATTTAGATGAATACCAATTATGATTTTGGAAGAAGTTTTATATTAATTGACTAGGGGAATTTTTATACACAAATAATATAAAATCTGACTGATTATTTAATTTTGTTAATAGTTCAGATAAAAAATTTAATAAAATCGATTTTCAAACTAGTAATAAGGCATTAGTTCCTGTATGATGATGAAAAGATTCTATTGTTTCAATTGAAATGTTGAAAAAAGCTAATCTAAATTTTGATTGTTTTACATTTTGAGTAAAAGATAATATATTATACGAAAACACATCAATTATTGCTTGAAAAAGAAGATTATGGGTTAAAAGAATAATTTCAAATCAATTAATTGATTTAGTTAATAATTGATATTATAATGGTCATGTTCCAATTACATGATTAATAGCTTTTATTATGGAAACTGTAGCTTATATATATGATTATAAATATTTAGTTTTATCTAATGAAAAATCTGCAAATTTTTGAAATACATTATGGAATTGAATTAGTATAAATCATCAATATTCAAAAAGCTTAGAATTCGAAACAGATTTCAAAAACTATGTAGAAAAATATATTTCTAATGAAGTTAAATATTTTTCTCTTTTAAGATGAATGTATGAAATAAAAATTGCTGAATACTTTGCTAAAAATGCAAAAAAATATTTTTCATCTTTTTCAAGTTGTAATAATAATTTTAAAATTTTTAATAAATCTGAAAAATTAAAAGAATGAAAAAAATGGTGTAATAATTGTCCTAAATGTGCATTTGTTTTTTCTATTGTAAGGCCATATTTAAATACAAATGAAGTTATTGAAATATTTTGAGAAGATTTATATACAAATAAAAAATTAGAAAAATTATTTAGGGAATTATTATGAATTAGTTGAATTAAACCTTTTGAATGCGTATGAGAGGCTGACGAAGTTATTTTATCTATGCATAAAACATTAAATAAATATTCAGATAATTTACCATTTATATTAAAAATATTTAAAGAAGAAGTTTTAATTAATATTACTGATATAGAATTACAAAATATTGAAAAAAAACTTGGTAATAGGAGTGATGAAGATATAATACCGAATGAACTAAAAAAAATAATATTCAATAAATAATAATTAATGAAAAAAAGAAATTTACTAGAATTATTTATTAATAATAGAACTGTAAGAAAACATACAAAAAATCTATCAAAAGTACATGTTATTATAGGGTTTTTCCTATTTTTTTGACTTATGATTATTTGGAAAATGTTTTCTTACACAGTTTTAGAATATGATTTTTATCAAAAACTAGCAGATAATCAACAAATAGGGGAAGTAGTAGTACCTGTTACTAGATGAACTATTTATTCTTCATGAGAAAGAGAGACAGTATTATGAACGTCTCTTAATTTGTATAATATTGCGGTTGATCCAAAAATGAAATGAGATACTACTAAGCTTAAATTATTTCTTAGAGATATAGTTTATAAACAGCTATGTAAATCTAAATCAAATGAAGAATGTAAAAATAATTTATTAAAATATTTAAGGGTTTTAGATTTAGAAAACTTTGATTACACTGAAAAAAATATTAAAGAAAAGTTACTAATAAAAATTCAAAATAGACTTTGAAATTGAAAAGTTACAAGTGTATTTATTGATTACGAATTAGATAACGAACAAATCACGGATATTATTAATTTAGCAATCAAGTGAGTATATCCAACTTGAAATTATGTTTACATTAACCCTGAAGAAATTACTAATATTGATTTAGTTTCAAAAAAATTATCTACTGTATTTCCATATACTGAAGGTAAAATTAAATATTTAATAAGAAAAAGAGAATTAAGATATGTTCCTATTATAAATAAAGTATCTATACATGTTTCTGAATATGTAAAAAAATATATATCTAAATTTTTCATTCTTACTCCTAGACCAAATAGATATTATCCTGAATGAAATGTTGCGTCGCAAGTTATCTGATTTGTTGATAATGATTGAGTATGACATTATTGAATCGAATGACAATTTAATAATTTATTAAAATGAAATAATTGAAAAATTGTTAGTAGAAAAGATATATTAGGGAGGATTATTGATCCAATATCACTTAATGATAATGACTTTACTTGAGAATGAGTTAATATTATATCGACTATAGATAGAAATATACAAAAAAAAGTTGAATGAATTTTAAAGGCATGAGTTAAAAAATATAGAGCGAATAAAGGTACTGTTGTTATAATGGAACCTAAAACTTGAAGAATATTATCAATGGCTAATTATCCTACTTATGACATTAATAATTATCCAGATGTCTATGAATTAGAAAAAGTTAGATATTCTAAATATCCAGATCCTAAAATAGATTTATTATGATATCCTGTATTCGTTGAAGATAAAGAAAATTGAGAAAAGTTTTTTTATGACAATGAAGAAATATATTTAAGGAAAGCAAGCAGGGAAGAATTATGAAATATAACACTTGTTAAATACAAATATAAAAATGATTTCTGAGCTGAAGTTTATAAAAATGATGCAATTTCATCACTTTACGAACCTGGTTCAATTATGAAAGCAATTACTGTTGCTGTTTGAATTGATACATGAGAAATAAATGAACACTCGATGTATATGGATAAAGGTGAATTAACTATTGGTAAATTTACAATTAAAAATGTATCTAAAAAATGTCTTTGATTTAATAGTTTCTGACATGCTTTAAATTATAGTTGTAATGTATGAATGATAAGAATTGTACAAAGAGTTTGAAAAGTTTTATTACATCAATATTTTGAAGATTTTTGATTTTGAGAACTAACATGAGTCAATTTATATTGAGAAGTTTTTTCTAAAATAAAACCATGGGAAATTTGGTCAAAAGCACAATTACTTACAAGTAGTTATTGATTATGAGTAAGTGTTACTCCTTTACAAATGGCGAATGCTTATAGTATAATTGCTAATTGATGAATTTATATTAGACCTAGGATAATAGATGAAATAAGATATCCAGATGGAAAAATTATTAAATATAAAAAAGAAGAATTAAAAAGAGTTATTAAAAAAAGCACATCAGATACTGTAATTGATATGCTTGTTGATTCAGCTGCAAATTGAGTAGCTAAAAATTGAAATGTGGAATGATATTCTGTTGCATGAAAAACATGAACGAGTTCTATTCCATACAAATGAAGATATGAAAAATGACAATGAACAACAGTTTGATCTTATGCTTGATTTTGACCAGCTGAAGATCCTAAATTTGTAATTATTGTTAAATTAGATAGGCCAAGAACAGGGCAATGATATGGTTGAGCTACATCATCTCATATATTTAAAGAAATTGCTACTTATCTTTTTGATTATTACTGAATACCTAAAAAAACAAATAAATAAAAACACATATTCTTATATGTGTTTTTTTACACAAAAAAAAAGAATAAGAAATAAATCTTATTCATTTTTAATTTTTAATGGTGCCGAAGGGCGGATTTGAACCACCGACACAGGCCTTTTCAGGGCCCTGCTCTACCCCTGAGCTACTCCGGCATTGATTAATGCGAAACTATTATATGAAAAAAAAGATATAATCAAATGTTTTTTTAACTTTTTTATTTTTTGCTTATTTATTAATAGTAATTAGAATAAAACTTGTATTAAATAGCTAATAAACTAACAAATGAAAATTAAAGTATGTACATGAAGTGCATGTAAGGATAGATTTAGTGATTATATCATTACTAGATTGAAAAATGATAAAGAGAGATTTAATCTTAAAGACT
>JAMOTX010000014.1 GCA_027062145.1 Candidatus Altimarinota bacterium
TTAATTCTGTTAGCAATATAAATTCTTTGTTCTTGATTTAGGTGCTTGTAATGTTTAATATAAGGACGCACCACCAAGATTTTTGTTTTCATTGTACTTGGTTGTTAGATGATAAATATTTTTATTTATCTTGGTGGTGCACTTCAAATTTTATTCAACAATGTATTTATAAGAATTATCCAGAATATAGTTGACAGTTAGATATAATTTAAATAATACTTGAAGATTATTTGATGTTTTTAAAATTTGAAAAATTATGAATTTTTGAAAAAATTTTATATAAATTATTTTGGTTACATTTTATAAAAATAAAAAATTAGTTTACAATTATAGTGAAATATTTGCTAGACTAAGATTAATTCAATACAGACTTCTAGGTTATACTGTTGAAAAAATTTTTTAAAAATCTTCTGAATATCAAGACAACATTTCTATGCAAAATACGTAATATCTCGTTATATTTGTATAAAACTTTATATGTTCATTTTGCTGTTTTATGCTTTGCTTTCTCGATATCAGTTTGTTTCTTTCATAAATATGTTTAACTATTGAGTAAGTTATTCAATATTTGTCTACAAGTTCAGGAAAATCAGCTTTAAGAGTATACTATAAACGTTTTGATTAATTGTAGGTTAACTTTAAATTTTTCTGTTTCTTTACTATTTTCTAGATTACATTATGATGTAAAACATTATTCAGATGAGAACGCGTTGCCAGAGTTAACGTATAAGATATGGAAAAAAGTTAAAATTACCATATAATAGATGCGAGGACAAGGTTTAGATTTGTATGAGTAAGTGATAAGAAAGATTCGACGATATGATTTTATTTTTTATGATTAGTGATACAATATTTGAGATGGATATGAGTAGATTGGGAAAATAAAAAAACAAAGATATAACAAAATGGATATTTGAAGATAAGGATATATATAGATTTAAAGATCTGATATCCTAGTGATGAATTTGAGAATTTTAGAAAAAATTGTCAACTATCTTCTGAGGAGGTTTTGTATGATTTATATTTGACTAAATTTATATATTTGGTTATAATTAAGATATACTAACTAATATTTATAATGTATTTATAATATTATTTTATTATGTAATGTTAATGAAATGAAAATGAAAAAAAAATTTTTTTTATTTGCTTTATGTTTTGGAGTAATAATTCTTGTTATTTTTTTGTTGTTGAATAAAAATGAAAGGGTGATCTTATATAAGGAAAGAAATATAGAAAAGAAAGAAAGTTATTTTGAGATAAAAAAATGAGTACATATTTTAATTAATCCTTTATTAGTATCTTGCTTTTCAGGTCAAATTGTAAAGAGATTAATTTATAAAAATATTTTTTTAGAGAAATATTTACTTGACAAGAAAATTATTGATTGTATAAGAGAGAAGTTGAAACCGAGTTTATTAAAAATAAAAAAATGAGATTGGTATATTCATAATGGATATTTATATTTCTATAAAGGAAGTTATTTTACAGGAAGGGACGTTATAAAAATTAATAAATAATGATATTGACTTTGAACATAATTTGAATTATAATTTAATTTAGATATGAAATTTAGATATGAAAAATTAGATGATTTAAATCATAAATTTATAACAAAAATGAATACAAAAATAAAAATTTTAATTTTTATGTTTTTAGTGTGGATATTTTCTTTTTTTACTTTTAGTTGATTGATAGATAATGTTAAGTTTAATTCTCCTGTTAAATTTGATGATGATATAATAACTGGTCAAGTTGATTTTATTAAAGCAATATCAGGAGATTTTTATAAGGCAGAGTTTGTTGTTTTCAATGAATTTTGAGAAGAAGCGAGTACTATTATTAAAGTAAAGGATGGGGATGTTTATGAAGTTACTTGATTGACTACTAATGGTAAGTTTATATTTTATACTTGATCTTCTTTGTCTGGATGTGTTATATTGTATTCTGGTAGTCAAAATTTAGAGATGAAGTGTGAGAAGATTGATTTTTTGGCAGATACAGTAGTACCTAAGATAGTTGATAGTAAGATATTAGGAGTGATAGATGGTGTAGATACTGGATTAGTGATATATGATGGTAAGAGGTGGATAAATTGAGAATATGATGGGGTGAGATTAAGTTGAAGTGTTGTGGATACAGGTGTAGGGATAAATAGAGTTAAGATAATTTTAAATAATGTGGAATATAAGGATTTAGAATTTTCAGGAGATAATGAGGTTGATATAGAAGAATATATAATGAGTTGAGATATGAAGGAGTGAGAGAATAAGATAGAGATAGTAGTGGAAGATGTAGTTGGTAATAAGATGATAAAAGAGATAGGAGTATATAAAGATACAATAAAGCCTGAGATAGTTGATAGTAAAGTATTAGTAAAATTGAATTCGGGAGAAGTGGATAGCTTGCTGAAAGATAAATATTTTAATTCGTACATGAAAGATTTAATAGTCACTTGAAGTTTGATAGAAACTTGATCAGGATTAAAGGATGTAATTGTATATGTTAGTTGAGTAAAAAATAGTCAGTTGGAGGGATATTTTTCTTCGATTATTTGAAATAATATTCTTTTCTCAGGAATTTTTGAAGATTTTTATAATAAAGAACAATGGCCTGATGGTAAATATGAAATACGTATTGAATTTATTGATAATGTATGAAATATAGAGTATAAGACTATAAAGGATGAGATAATTAAAGATGTTGTTCCTCCTAAGATTTTAGGTTTGTTTTATAAAGTTGATAAAACTTTTCATATTTCTTGAGATTGTAATACTAAACTTGAGTTATCTAGTTGATTTGTATTAAAGGGTTGTATTAATTATCCATTGACAAATAATTATTTAATAGAATTTTCTTGACTTGTTAAAGAAAATACCTCAGGTTTAAGTGGTGTTATGTTGAAAAATGTTTATTATTTTAGTAGTTGAGGTAATTATACAAATGTAAATTTAGATTTAAAATACAGTATTATAGGTAATAATTTAAGTGGAATAATTTCAGGTTACAATAAAGATTGATTGTATTTTATCAATTTTGTTTTGATTGATAAAGCTGGAAATCAAATAAGTGTAATTGTAGATAGACCATTTATGTATGATAATAATGCACCACAAATAGGAAAAATTAGTGTATTTGAGAATACATCTTTGACTCCAATTTCAAACTTTACTGATGATTCTACTTTTGATAATATGTTTTATATTGATGGTAATTCATTGCTTGTTCCTTTAAAAATTGATTTAACTGATTTAGAGAAATGAATAAATCATGTTGCTGGTATAGAAAAAGTTGTTGTTAAAAAATATTATAGAAAAGATTGGAATGTTAGTTTTTCTACATGATGGAGTTATTTGTCTGGAAAGGATGATGTATATTATGTTACTGGATGTGATGAACAAACTTTTGAGTGACGATGCGGATTTACTAGTGGTTATAATATAAATATTAATTTTTCTACGAATGATGGAAAACCTTTAGATGATGGTATATATAGAGTATATATTCAAGTATATGATAAAGCATGAAATATTTTAGAAAGTTCAGATATTTCTAATATATATTTTGTTAAAGATACAGACGTAGCCAAAGTTACTAGGTTAAGAAAGTATTATATGTATTCTTGAGTAAGAGAAGATGGATGGAATATTACTTGAATAAATGATGTTTTATTTAATCTTCAACCTGCTGTTTATATAGATAAAGATTGAATAAGAAAGCAGAAATTTAGGTTGTATTATTATTGTGTGGATACTGGCAATATTTCTAATAAAGAATTCCCAGAAAGACCTTGATCTACGGGAGTAGTATATTTACAGCTTTTAAATTATGGAAATATTATTTATAGTTGAATTGTTGATTTTTCAAAATGTGATAACAATACACCAATTAATATAATTGAACTTACTGGTTTTGATTTAAATAAAGATTATAAGTTTAAGATTTGGCTAGAAGATGAAATTTGAAATAGTTGAAAAGATAATAATAGCAGATATGAAAGTGAATCTTTTATGACAATTCCTGATTATCCTAAATTTATATTAAAATATAAGAATGCTAGTAGTTGTTTAGAGACCATGTATGTCAATTCTGATTGTACTTTAAAAAAGTTTGAAACTGTTGATACTGATTGAGATGGTAGTGGTGATGTAATGATGTTTACTACTCCTACTAATTCTGTATATATTTGTTTTACAGGAATTAATCAACCTGTCGATGTTGTTATCGCTAGATATAATTTGGTAGATAAAAGATGGTCAAATTGAATAGATGAAAAGACATTAGATTTAAAGTCTGTTACTAATGGTTGTTACTATCTTACTGGAATATTTGACAGTGATAATTATGATAGAGTAGATTTTTATATTTATTTTAGATCAAGGAAATGAAAAGTTTGTTGAACTGATAATTGTGATGTTTGAGAGGATTATGTTAATATGTTGAAAAGTAGAAGAGTATATGTGACTTTGTTTAAAAATGAATGAATAGAACGGTTAGATAGGTTAGATGTATTTTATAATATTTCTATCTGAACACATCTTTGGTATAATCCAGATAGTGACGAACGGAATCGGATAGGATTTTGACATGGTTTAATGTGAGAGAATTGAAAGTTGAAAAGAAATATAAAAGGTTCTTCAAAGTTTAACGAAATTTATATAAGTGGTGATGATGAAAAACAATTATTAAATTGGTTGCGTGATAGATGATTTTTAGATTCTAATAATAAACTTCAATCTAGTCAAGTTGAAGGTGGTTATTTATATGATAATACTAATTCTAATCAAAATGATAAACTTTCTTGGTTAAAATTAATTTGATGGATAAGAAAGCCAAGAATAATTTATTCTTCAGTACCTACACCTAATAATATTTTGTTTTTGCAGCAAAACAAATATGATTGAATTGTATCTGGTGTTACTATACCTATTTGAACATCTATTCAAAGAATTTTATTAAAACCTTATTTTGAAGATGCGGCTGATAATTTTGATATCACTGGTAATTCGTACATTTTAGAAATTAATCCTAATATAAATTCTTGAAATATTGAATGTTTTACTAATAAATGTGTACGAATATATACACTTTCTTGACTTTATGAAAATTTGTGAAGTCAGCAATATAAAATAATATGGAAAGTAAATCATTATAATTGATTAGCAAATATACAAGTTAGTAAGACTCATTTTGTAGTAGATATGACTCCTCCTCATATTTATGGTTTGAATGCTATGATTTCATCGTTAAAAAATAAATATTATTTTACTGTAAAGGATAGTCAACAATATGCTTTTTGGGAATGATTAGATAAAAGTAATATTCGTTATTATTTTTTTGATATAACTTCATGAAATTATGTTAAACTTTGTGATTGGCAAAATTCGAATAATATGTGTCGGCTAGAAGATTGATGATGGACAGATACAGATAACGATGATACGTGGTATGGTTATGATAGTTGACATATAAATATAAATCCTAAAAAATTAGAAGATGGTCATTTATATAAATTAGTAATTCAGGTAAGAGATGACGCAGGTAATTGGAGTAATTATACTCATAATTTAGATATAACTAATATTATTTGATCTTGATATCGATGAAATGATTCAAATAATGATTTTGTTGATAGACCTATTTTAGATAATAATTTAATTAGTACAGGATGATATTGGATATATTTTAGACAAGATTTTACTCATCCTATTACTCATGATATAATAAAAAAATGGCAACAGTCTATTAATTATTGAAGAGATGAAGATTTCAATCCAGCTAATCATTGATATCATAAGATTGAAGAAGATGAAATTAATTCTGAATTAACAGTTGATGGGTTAAGATTTGATATTTATGCCATATATGATTATATAAACTGATGGTCATATTTTTGGTATACTTGATATTACAATGATGCTAACGAAAATGAGAAAAATTTTATGAAACTAGCAAATGTTAATCCAGCTACAAAAGATTGAGATGTAGGAATAGTTTTAAGAATTAAAGCAGATGAATTTAGTAAATGGCAGGAAATAAATACTAATGATCCTAGTGCTACAGGTAATTTGAAACATACTTGAATATATAGATTATATCGATGGGTAGTTACTCCTAATAAAACTGAAAAGGAAGCTTCTGATTGATTGAATAAATGGGTAAATGTAGTAGATGTTGAAAAATTGATAGAAAATACACAATGAACAACTCCAAACTGACTAGAAGTAAAGATTGCTGATTGGTGAAAAGCATGTAAAGATATTTGATGGGATAATTTGGATATTGTTGATATAATTGATAAAAAGATAGAAAATAGAGAGGTGATGACTGATTATTTTACAGGAGATTTAATACAGCAAGACGATAGTTGAGAATGTAAAGTAGTAGAACCTGAAGTTGTCACATGAGATAGATATATGGACTGTTTACCTAATTTCTTGATGTATAAAAAAGGGGATTATTATTATATTGTTACTAAAGTGGTTGCTCCTAAGACACGGGATTCTTCTTTGAATGATGAAGAAGGGTCTGAAAATTTCTCTGGTATAATTCCATCTTTTGTAGATAATGGTATTGAATTAAGGAAACATGCATGGGGTTGGAGAAATGATTATTTAGCTAACAATATATCTACTCAAATTAAGATAAGATATCAGACTTTATGGTGACCTCCTATGCCTCCTGAGATTATCGGTTATAAAGGTTTTGTCTATAAAATAAATATTAATAATTGTTCTGATAAACGATTATGTAATGAAGTAGATAAAATAATAACTGGAGACTTTGATAATTGGTATTTGAATTGAGATTATCATTGACTACAAATATTTTATTGACCATATGACAAGGATACAGAAAAATATGTAAGGTTAAGAAGCGAAGATATATTTGCTGCTAATTCTTCTAAAAGAATTGCTCAAATCGTTTGTATTAAAAGTTCTAATTATTCTTATAAGTTATGTTATGATTTACCATGAAAGAATTGAGCTTATTTGATAGATAGAATATGGATTGATAAATGATGAAACGCTAGATTATTTGATCCATGAATAGATATTGATTTAACAAGTAAATATGGATGACCATCTAAGTGGTGTAAACGGATAAAAGTAAGTATTGATTGAAAGACAATAACTTCTCCAACAGATAGTTCTATTTTGTGAAAGGTTTATTATCAATGTGATGTTCCTATAACTGATATTATAAATCATTCCGTAAATTCTGTAGTAACTGTTTCTATTAATTCATCTTGGTATTCTGAGTGATGTCAAGATACTTATTCATCTGTAAGTTCTATAAATAAATATTTCTGGTTTTATAGTGATTTTCAGAAATCTAAAGTTTCTTGATTTGGAGTTGAAGGACGTAAGGATAATGATTCAAAGCGGTCAAGAGTAGCTAAGTGGTTATCTAATGGTAATCAACTTGACATTTGGTTTTTTGAACCTGAACGGGAATGGTGATGGAAATATAATCCTGACACCGCTTATTTGAATAATTGGAAAAATTCTACATGGGTAGAGGTATATAAGATAGATGACGATTGAAGTGAGACTAAGAAATTTGATACAAGAGAGAGTAGTATAAAGTTTAATTTAAAAGGTGCTTATGTTGATGATAATTATTATCGAAAATGGTTTACTGATAAGTATAATTTTGAAGAATGAAAATATAAAATAGTTGTGCATTTTGCTGATGCTCCTATGTATAGTAATACTGGTATATATGTAAACTACTTTTTCATTGATAAAAATCCACCCGAGATAGTAGATACTTTACCTTATCATAAAGATAGTTTAATATGAGACAACACTCCATGGTGTTTGCCTTATTGAGTAGATTGTTCGTATGTGAAAAATAAAATTAATAAGTTATATAATATTTTTTATGCGTCTAATATTAATCATTGAGGAAACATTAAAACTATTTACGAATGGAGAGATGATTTAATAAATGATCAGTGGATTTTAGTGAAGGATGTATCGGATATTTGGGCTGATCACACAAAATTTGTTTTAAAAATGAAGGATAAAAATGGTAATATTAAAATAGTAACATCTTGAAAATTTGATGTAAAATATGGTTTAGGAGATTCATATAATGCTGATTCTAAAAATTATAGATATTTTATTTTATCTACTTCGAAATATAATAACGTAGCTCGGTCATTTGAGCCATGAGAATATTGGATAGAGTACACTATATGTGATGTATTTGCTACTCCTACAAATTATGATTCAAATCATTGTTTAACATGAAAAAGTGTACATTGGTATTATGATCCGCCATTAAATAAATTGAGTTTATCTTGATTAAAAGTAATGTATTATGATTGAAGTTTTTTGAAATGACAAAGAGATTTATTGAGTTATTTAAATTTAGAAAAAAATAGAATAGATGATACCAATATATCTAAATATTTAAAATCAGATGGTAGATTTTTATATATTGAGTCTAGTATTGTTAAAAATCATAATATTGATGATGATTGAGATGATGTAGTTCCAGATAATACACAGATTTTAGTTTGATTAAAAAAGTGAGAGAAGTTTGCAGTATATGATTTAAATAGAAATAAGAAATTTAATTTAAATTTAAATGATTGGGATGATTTATCTGTAAAAGACGGTAAAATTAAATTTTTATTGAAATTACCTAATGATAACATTAATCGTGTATTTAGATTAGTTTTATGTCCAAGATACTGAAGAGATCCTTGAGGAAGTATTAATTGGGCTTCAGATATTGTTCCAGATTGATGTGTTATTTTAGAGTGAAATGTTTGGAAAATAGTTAATTGATATAGATCTATAAATATTTTATTGAGTAGTGGTGATGATTTGTTAAGTTATTCTCCTTATCTGGATAATAGTAATTTAAGTACTCAAGAAGGATATGTAGGTTCTTTGACTATATATCCTGCTTGGAATAATTTATTAAAACATGATAATAAAATATATGTATGATCTGGTTTAATTTATTCTAGTTGATGATTAGATGCTGGATATATATTTTGAAAATTAATAATGGATAATATTAGCATAAGTTTACATCCTGAAATAAATGTTTGAGATAGTATAAGTAGTGAAGAGTTAAAAACATCTTTTGATATAGATAATTATTTAGAGGTACCAAAAAAAATTTTATTTGCTTCTACTAAAGCTAGGATAGTTTATAATGTAGGATATAAATGATTTGATTATGATGGTGACGGAAATCCTGATTTTATAAATTCAGTTAATTATAGATGGTATAGATGAGCATATCCATTAAAAGAAGTTATTTGGAGTTGAGATAATAATTGTCAGTATTTATGAAATATAAATAGTCATACAGGATGTACTTATTTTGAAATCTATAGTGATAATAAAAAGATTAATAAAAAAACATTTAAGGATGTTGTTTGAAATAAAATAAGAGTTTTTGCAAATGCAGATCAAAAATATAATATTCATTTTTATATAAGAGATAGATATTGAAATAATTTAGATTCTGTAAATAGTATCAATGACAAGTCTTGGGATTCTTTGTTATTATCTTGAGAAGGAGAATGATGGTGTGCTAATCAAATAATTTGATGTGATAAGTATAAGGAATGACTTCTTGTGAATAATTTTGATTATTTGGGTAATCAGAAAAATGATTGATACTTTAATTTTTATGTGAGTAGTTTTATACCTACTATGTCTTGAAATAAAGTTGTTGCTAGAAATATTGTAGGTAGATTCAAGTTATATTTAAGTTATTTAAAGGATATTGATTGAGAAAAGCAAATTGTGATTGATTTTGGAAGCGGAGATAATATAGAAAAGAGATTTTATTTGAAATTTTATCCGTTGGTTTATGTGTTTTTAAAGAATATTACAAAAGAAAGAATATTTAAATATTGACAGGAATTTAAAATACAAAATTATATCAAAAGATTAGATAGCACTCCTGTTAATATTTGAAATATAACTAGTTTTTATAATATATATTTGGATAGTAAAAATCCTAAAATAAGACAGTGTTCTAAAATGTCATACTTAGTAAGTCTTTCTAGTAAAGATGAGTCTATAGAGGATGAAGTGATGAAATGAGAATATTATTCTTTTGAAGGTAGTGATTACGTAAAACTTATTTCTTGATCTAGTTGAAAATATCTATTTTTTGTTCCTTCTAAGAAATTTTACACTAATCAGATCGATTTGTTAGAGAATGGTGGTAGTTTAACTAATGATAACCAGAGTTTAGTAGAGGAGATTTATAATAAAGTTATTTATTCAGGTAGTGATTATAGAAAAGATATTAAAGTGAAAATTGACACTAATTTATGAGCTCTAAATAATGATATTAATTTATATTTAGGAGGGTTAATAGATGTTTCTGAGTGTAAGAATTTAAATATAGATGGTTTAAAAGATTTAGTTCTAGATTTATCTATTAATAGTTATTTAAGTTATATTTTGTCTACAGATAAATGAAATTATTATATTAAACTTAAGACGGCTGATGCTAAATATTTATTAGATTATAATACAGAAATAGAGACAGATACTGGAAAAATTTTATCTACACTTGAAGGCGAGGGTAGTAGTTGAGAAGAAGATAAAGGAACATCAAAAGTTAAGAATATTCCTAAGGTAATAGTTAATCCTACAAATATTCAAGGTTTTGTAGCTTGAAAGGGAATTTTTGATATTTTGATAAGTCGTAAAAGAGTAAGGATAAAGGATAAAGTTGTATCTTTGTCTAAAGAATTAAACAATGTAAAGAAAAAGATATTTACTTTAATACGTTGATATAATATAAATTATATTTTGAATGATACTTGAATAGTAATTTTTGACGAAATCAATTGATGAATTAGTTCTTTATTATCATTAACTCCTTCGATTAGTTTTGAAAAAAAAGGAGAAAATTATTATTACTATGATTTTTCTAATAATTTAAATTGATGAAATTTAATAATTACAGGTGGTTATTATATAGGAAAGATAATTATTATTGTTAGATGAGCTGATGTTTATATTAAGTGAAATATTAGTAAATATGAA
>JAMOTX010000015.1 GCA_027062145.1 Candidatus Altimarinota bacterium
CTTCTAATGTTCTAGCAGTTGCTTTAGCTTTTTCTCATTCTTTAATAGTTCTAAAACCAGAAAGAATAACTACTCAAACATAGTGTTCTTCTAAATTTAGAGCAACTCATACTGCACCACTTTCAAATTCAACTAATTCGTTGTAAGCAACATTTCTTAAACCAGAAACTTTTGCAACACCATCTCATAAGTAGAAAACTTCTCAGACATTTTCGATTTCTGGATTAATAGAAGCCGAGTCTAATTTTTTTTCAACTTCACTTATAATGTTATTAAGTAAATCGTTAGACATAATTATTAATTATTAATAAAATTAAATTATTTTAGTAAGTTATAAAATTTTAAGAAACTCAAGTCAACAAGACTATCATTTAAATAAATTTTCATACCTCATTTTATTTTTTCATTCTTTATAAGTTTAATATCAGTATCAGCTACTTCAGTATCAAACATTTTTTTATAAATTTCTTTAGCTTCTGTTATAATAAAAGATTCATCCATATCTCCGTAATATTCAACTGAATATTGATTAATTCAATTAAATTTATTATTGAAAATATCTTTTCATCTTTTTCAAACTTTTTTCATTAAGTCATTATAGACTTTTAAATCTTTTAAAAGTTTTTCTAACTCAGCTTTATCTAATCATTCTAGATTTTGCATATATTATAATTTTATAGAATTAACCTCTTTAGATATAAAATCTTTATTATTATCTTTTTTATCAAAAACTTTAGAGTTTATTTTTAATGACAAATCAAGAACTTTATCTTTCATTGCACTAAGCATACCTAGTCTTTCCTTTTCAACATCTCTTTTAGCTCAATCAAGAATACTTTCTGCTTTTTCTTCAGCCATTTTTAATTTTTGTGCTATATCTTTTTTAGATAGTTCATCAGCATTTTTTTGCATATCAGAAGCATTTTTTCTTGCTTCATTAATTATATCTTTAGCTTCTAAATCTGCTGCTTCAAGTTTTTCTCTAACAACATCTTCAGAATTATCTAAATTTTCAATTTGATTTCTTCTTTCTTCTATAGTTTTAACTATTGTTTTTCATAGAAAGTAATAGAATATAAAGAAAACAATTCAAAAATTTATGAACTGAGCTATTATTACAGCTACATTTAAATCATCCATATATTAATTAAATTAAATTTTAAATTATTTAGTAATTTCAGTAGTTTCAACAATTATTTCGTTATTTTCTTCAACAACTTTAGTATCAACCATTTCAACTATTTCTCATTTTTCATCTTCAACAATAGTTATTTCATCAACTATTACTTCAGCAGGAGCTAGTACTTTAAATGATATTATTAAACCATATATAGCAACTACCTCTATCAATGCAACAAATAATACCATAAATGCCATTATTTTACCTTTAGATTCTGGAGCAGTATTCATAGAATCCATAGCACCTTTTATAAGTAATCATTCACCTAATCATGCACCTAAACCTGTAAATCAAATTGCTAATCATGCAGCAACTGCAGCAGCAACTGGTCCAGTAAATGCCAAAATTTGAAATGCTACGATTAAACCATATATTGCAGCTGATTCAATAAGTGCTACTCAAAGAATTGATACAGTTAAGAAAAATGAAATCATTTTAGGATTTTTCCCCATAACTTCTAATGCTTTTTCAGACATATATCATCTTCAAATTGCAACTCATACTCATGCTAATCAAATAGCTAATCATGCTCATACAGCATATAGAGGTTCAGTAACTCATCCATCTAATATTTTAAAAGCAATAATTAAACCATATATAGCAGTAACCTCTACAAGAGCTACAAATAATACCATAAATGTCATTAATTTACCTTTAATAGCAGGATTTCTATTCATTGCAGATAATGCTCATGAAATTAATTGTCCTTCTCAGATTCAAGCTCATAATCAAGCTAATCAAATTGCTAATCATGCTCACATTGCACCATAGTAAGATAAAGTATCAGCACCTAATAATTGAAAAGAAACAACTAATCAATATATAACTGCAGATTCAACTAACGCTATACCTAATATAGTTATAGTTAAGTAAAATGTAGTTAATTCAGGAGTTTTAGAAGTAACTTCCATTGCTCTACTTGCTAACATTCATTGTCCTATTGCAACTCATACTCATGCAAGTCAAACTGCTAATCATGCTCAGATATGAGTAATTCATTCTCATCCATCAGCAATGATTTTAAATGCAATAATTAAACCATATATTGCAACTACTTCTACAAGTGCTACAAATAAAACCATAAAACTCATTATTTTTCATTTCATTTCAGGTCTTCTATCTATTGCTTCTAGAGAACCTGATATAACAAATCATTCTCAGATTCAAGCTCACATTCAAGCTAATCAAATTGCTAATCATGCTCAAATAGAAGAATATAATGATAAGTCAGATGCTCCTATTAATTGGAACGCAACTACTAATCAGTATATAACTGCAGATTCAACTAATGCTATACCTAATATAGTAATAGTTAAATAGAAACTTGTTAAGCTAGGGTTTTTACCCATAACTTCCATAGCCTTTTTAGCTAACATTCATTGACCTATTGCAACTCATACTCATGCAAGTCAAACTGCTAAACCAGGTCATACATAATTTAATAAATCCATATATAAAAATTATAAAATTAAAGTGTTTAAAATATATTAATGTACTTTTGCTACTTTTATAAAGATAGCTACAAGTAATGGAAAAACCAATGCTTGTATAAACGCAACTAATAGTTCTTGTAAATAAAGTATTACAGGTCCTATAATTGGAAATTCAATTCAAGTTAGTCAAACTGTAAGAGCCGAAACTCATCCAATTAACATTGCAAGAAGAATTCATCCAGAAGTCATATTTCAAAATAACCTAAATGATAATGAAATAACTTTTGCTGCATGCCCTACTATTTCTAATACTCATAAAAATAATGAAATAGCTATATCAAAAAATTTAACAAGTATGAATACAAACCAATCTACTGCAAATGGTAAATTACCTCTTTCATAAGGAATTAAATCTTTTCATTTAATAGGTACATATTCATGAATTGCTTTCCAAAAACCTAATGCTTTAAATTGTTCTAATATAACAATAATAACTCATACTACAGCCATAGCTATATTGAAATTGATATCAGCTGTTGGAATTTTAATAAATTCTTCCATATGATGACCAAATATTGGTGTAAGGAATTCTAAGAATACTCATAGTAGATTTGATAATACTATTATGAAAAACATAATAATAATATACATTTTAATCCATTTTTTTTCTTCTTTTCAAAGTATATCTTCAAAAAATTCATAAGACTTTTCAAAAAATAATTCGAACATTATCATAATACCACTTTTAGGGAAAAACTTATACCCTATAAAAAGCAGAGCAACTATTCAGACTTCAAATAGAAGTCAAGTATAACTAGCTTGCCAAACTAACATTTCTTTTACTATATCTTGCATAAATATGCTGTTAAATATTAATTTTTCGCGGAGAGTATATACAGTTATAAATAAAAATCAAATTAAAAGAACTAGTTTTTAACACAAAAAAAACTACTTTTTTATAAGTAGTTTTTTATTGTTCAAAATATTTATTTTAGTTTAATGCTATTCTTTTTAATTCAAGTATTAATACTTGTTTCTTTTATTAAATCATTACTTATTGAGTAAGTATTATCACCTATCCATAAAGCTCTTTTAACAAAACTATTTCTAAAATTCCAATTTCTTGAAGATATATATTCTCAAATACTTGAATCAGCATAACAATACTTTGGAATATATTGTCTTGAACTAGGTTCACAGTATTCAGTTCAATCTAATAATTTATGACATCTTTCTTTAGTTGTTTTTATTTTATACTTAGAACATTCTTTAACTCTATCTTGTTCTAAATTTTTATCATCTATATGAGTTATTCTAAAATTTTCATTTATTCCTTTGTCCTTATCAATAGTTAAAGTAACTAATCATTGAAAGAAATCAGTGTGTCTATATTGATCGTCAGAATCATTTTTATATAAAGTAGCTGGTAAAAATAATTTATTATCAGATGCTTTCCACATAAACATTCTTGGATTACTTAATGCTTCTGAATAACTACCATACTCACCTAAAGTATAACTATATTTTTGTTTTGGATTCTTAAAATCAGAAATATCATATAAATCTATTTTTAATCCATTATTTATTGTTCCACCCCATTTGTTTTCTTTAGTATCATACCCTAAACCAATTAAATGATTTTCATCATATGGATGTAGATAGGTTGAGTAACCTGGAATTTTTAATTCACCTAATACTTTTGGATTAGAAGAATCTGATACATCAATTACAAAAAGTGGATCAATTTGTTTAAATGTAACTAAATATAGTTTACCACCTATATATCTAGATGATTTAAAATTTTCTCATGATCATAAATTCTTAAGACTTCATTTTAATTTTAAATCTTTATCTAAGATATATAAATCAGTGTGTTGCTCTCTAGTTTTTCACCATGTATTTGTTGAAGTCAAAATCCTAAAATCTCATTTATATTCATCCATACTATATTGAGTAAGTGGTGAACCTGGTATTATAGCAGAATCTTGATAACTTAAAGTACTTTTATCAATATTAATTTTATGAACTAATGTATTTTGTCCTCTAGGATACCAAGGCATAAAACAACCATATTTAGAAGCACATTTGAAATCATAAGTTTGATATATATGACTAGTTAAATACATATTATCTAAACTCATATATAATTCTGCATTAGATCAAGCAATAACCTTAGTTTTTACTTCTCTACTAGTATTTTCAGTATCAATTATTGATATAATGTTATAAGAAGGATTAAAATCGAATTTTTTTAATGTTTCACTATCAGGTAATACGTATTCAATATCATCACACTTAGCAATATTTCATGAAGTTATATTGTAAGGTAAATCTAATCCTCTAAGTTTTAAATTTTGTTTTTTTGTATCATATGTCTTACTAATATCAATTTTTTTAGGTAATATCTTTTTTATATCAATTTTAATATCATCTATTGATTTAAAATTTCTATAAGGAATATTAAAACTATTATTA
>JAMOTX010000016.1 GCA_027062145.1 Candidatus Altimarinota bacterium
CAGCTACATATAATTTAACTAATGATGGTTTTTTAATATTAGTAGTATCAAATACAATAGTATATGTTTTATTATTTCTATTTATCCAATATCAAAATTTTGAATAATTTGTATTAGTATATCCACTCGAAATAATTGTTAATCTATTATTTCAAATATACAATACAGGTCTATTAAAGTTTTTAGGTAATCTAATTTTTTTAATAATTTTTAAATCTTCAACTGTAACAATATAAACATATTTATCTAATTCATTATAATAATAAATATATTTTCAATCTGTCTTAACTATGTCAGATTCATCAACTCAATTAACTTGAGAATTTGTTTTTGAAAAATCATTAGATGCTCATTCATCTGATAATCATTCATTAGATTCAAAAGATACTGCCGAACTTTTTTGAATAGGCATTGCTTCTATAGAATCTTCCATCACCATATCAACTCATAAAGTTCTATACATAACAGGATATGGTCTAAATCTATCTTTATTATTTGACCAATAATCTTTAATGTATTTTCACATTACTTTTTCAAGAGACTCACAACTTTTAAATGATTTTAAATTAAAATCATAATCCAACTCCTTAATTTCTTGTTTTTCCAATTCATCTATTATTGAATTATCTTCGACTTCAGCATAAACACTAGCAAAAGAAAAAAATAAAACAAAAAACATTAATATAGTTTTTTTCATAAAAAATATTTATTAAATAAAATCACATATATTATTACCTAAAAAGTAAAAAAAAGTGACAAAAAAAATAACATTAATATATTAATGTTATTTCTATTTTTTTCAATTTAAAATTATTTATGATAACTAGTTCATTTTTTAATCATTGAAATTCTATATATTTGTTCAATTAAAACTAAAAGAATTAAAATATGAGGCATAATCATTTTTCAAAAATTTAATTCAAAATCTACTAAATGCTTTACTTTAGAATACTCTATCCCATTAGCTCATCATATTATAAATATAATATTTTTATAATTTTGTTTTTTATCTTCAAGCAAATCATAAAACTCTTCTGTGGATAAGTTTTTTCAATTTGGATTTAAAACAATTTTAAATCAATTTTCTTTACTCAATAAATCAACTAAAATATCAGTTTCTTTTTCTATAATATTTCAATTTTTTATTGGTTTTAACTTAATCAATTCTATTTCTTTTCACATCCTCTTTTGAAACTCTTTTATAGGTTCACTATAGTGCTTAAAAGAATCAACGAAACTTATTATTTTTATCATAGTTATTAAAAGTTAACAATTTCACTTTTTTCTCACCTTTTAGTAAATTCAAAACCTCATTGCTCAAGAGTTTTTGGAGAAATAACAATTCTTCTAGGTATTCAAAATAATTCACAATCACCTGCTTTTTGCCCGAACCCTACTTTTTTTCACATTCTATCATCTAAAATAACTGTTTTTCATTTAGATTCTAATTTTTTAGCAAAATCTTCAGCTTTTTCTATATTTTCTTCTCATATAACTATTATATAGTAATCTGCTGGAGCAACACTTTCAGGCCAAGCTATTCATTTATCTTTCATATTATATTCAGCAATAACTCACATAAGTCTTGAAACCCCTATACCATAACAACCCATTATAACATCTTGTTCCTTATTGTTTGCATCAAGCATTTTCATTCAAAAAGGCTTTGTAAATTTTGTTTCAAGTGGAAATATGTTTCACACTTCTGAAGCTTTTTCTATTCTATGATCTTTATTTTTACACTTTGTACATTCAAATCAATTTTCTAAATCTACTACTTCTTTATTATGAGAAGTTCAACAACTATCACATATATAAATCTCATCTTCCCCTATAGGTAATACTACTTGGAATTCGTGAGAATATTTTTCAGTAAAAACTCATCCATCAGCTAATGTAATATAAGTATCATCTAAAAGTTCTAATCTTTCAAAAATTTTCATATATACTTTTTTCATTCATTCATAATATTCTACGAATTCTTCATCAGTTATATGAAATGAATATGCATCTTTCATTATAAATTCTCTACCTCTTAACAATCAAGATTTTGCTCTTTTTTCGTTTCTATATTTAGTTTGAATTTGGTAAACACTTGCTCAAGAATCTTTATATGAATTTATAAATTCTGTCATTAATGGAGTAACTATTTCTTCATGAGTAGGATTTAATCTATAATTTTTATCACCATAAGTAGGAACTTTGAAATACTCATCTATATCTGCTCTTCATGTTTTTTCCCAAATATCCATTGGAGAAAGTCATGACATTAATATTTCAGAAGATCAATAATTATCCATTTCTTCTCTTACAATATTTTCTATATTTCTTAAAACTTTTAAACCTAAAGTAGTATAATTATATACTCCTGCCATAGTTTGTCTTATAAATCAAGCTTGCAATAAAATACTAGTTGAAATATTATCACTTATTTGTGGCCTAGTTTTAAGTGTTTTAATCGGAAAATTTGATAGTTTTATCATAAAAAAAACTTATATTATAAAATTGATTTTATAATATAAGTTTTTTCTTTATTGTAAAGGATTTTTAACTCCTAATTTCTAATAAATCTTGAATTAATTGTGCATATTCATTATCCATTTTTTCTCATCATAAAATAATTGGATCTCATCCTCCATCAAGATTATCATCAAGTAAAACATTTTCACTAGATATATTATTGATACTCATACTTTATACTTAAAAAATATTTATAATAAAAGTATAGCATATTATTAATTATATAACAAATAAATTTGACTTATTAATTTAAAAATGTATAAATTATATTACTTTCATTAGAAAGTAATATAAAACAAAAACACAAGGAGGCAATATGCCTAAAAAAAATAACCCTTTCACAAGTCCGCTATTAAAAGCAAAAGTTGTTGTAGATATGATAAGTTACTCTAAAACTTTTAAAGAAAAAGCTGAAAAGTATGATGAGTTAAATACTCAACTTGAAAAAAGCGTTGCTTTACATCATACCCCTGAAGGGAAAAAGATGAAACAAAAAAAATTATTACTAAAGGAGTATTTGATTAAACATATTACTGCTTTTAAAAAAGATAGAGATGCTTGGTATTATCAAAATGATGATGATGAAAAAAGTAAAATCACTACTTAAAACAATTTTTCAAAATAAAAAATTGCACAAAAGAACGATACTAAATATCGTTCTTTTTCTTTTATTTTAAATATAATTTAGCACTCAAATCAAATTTGTGCTAAAAAAGTTTTGACATGATAAAAAAAAATGATAATATACTTGCGAGTCATAAAAACATGACTATCAAAAAAAGTTTAAAATATAACTTATATATACTATGTGAAAAATTATTTGAATCGATTTAGGTACTACAAATTCTTGTGTTGCTTTCATGGAATGAGGTGAAGCTAAAGTAATACCAAATGCTGAATGAAATAGAACTACTCCTTCTATTGTTGCACATAAAGATGGAGCAATAATTGTTGGTACTCCAGCAAAAAGACAAGCTATTACAAATCCAGCAGGAACAATATTTTCTGCAAAAAGATTTATAGGTAGACAATTTGATGAAGTAAAAGATGAAATTGCATCTGTTCCTTACGAAGTTGTAAAAGGTAAAAATGGTGAAGCATTAATCAAATTTGATGGTAAAGATGTTAGACCAGAAGAAATTGGTGCACATGTTTTAATGAAAATCAAAGAAGATGCTGAAAAATTTTTAGGACAAACTGTAACTGAAGCAGTTATTACTGTTCCTGCATACTTTAATGATGATCAAAGACAAGCTACTATAAATGCAGGTAAAATTGCTGGTTTAGAAGTAAAAAGAATAGTAAATGAACCTACTGCTGCTGCTCTATCATATGGTGCAGGTAAAGGTAAAAATGAAAAAATTGCTGTTTATGATTTATGAGGTTGAACATTTGATATATCTATTTTAGAATTATCAGAAGAAGGTACTTTTGAAGTATTATCTACCAATGGTGATACACACCTAGGTTGAGATGATTTTGATAAAAAAATACTTGATTATATTATTGATGAATTTAAAAAAGAACAAGCAATTGATCTTAGAAATGATCCAATGGCACTTCAAAGAGTAAGAGATGAAGCCGAAAAAGCTAAAAAAGAATTATCTAGTACTACTTCTTATGACGTAAATCTTCCATATATAACTATGGATGCAAGTGGACCAAAAAATCTATTAATGACTATTACAAAAGCAAAATTTGAAGAATTAATTTCAGATTTAGTTGAAAGATCAATTGAACCATGTAAAAAAGTATTATCAGACGCTGGATTATCTGCTTCTGATTTAGATCAAGTATTATTAGTATGAGGTTCAACTAGAGTTCCTTTAGTTATATCTAAAGTAGAATCATTCTTTGGTAAAAAACCAAATGCAGGGATTAATCCTGATGAAGCTGTTGCTTTAGGTGCTGCTATTCAAGCAGGTATTATTGGATGAGATGTTACTGACGTATTATTATTAGATGTTACTCCATTAACTATAGGTATTGAAACTATGGGTGGTGTTAGAACAGCTATGATTACTAGAAATACTACAATCCCAGCTAAAAAAACTGAAACTTTTTCTACTGCTGTTGATAATCAACCAAGTGTTGAAATTCACGTATTACAAGGTGAAAGAGAAATGGCTGCAGATAATAAACCACTAGGTAGATTTATGCTTGATGGTATTGCTCCAGCTCCAAGATGAGTTCCTCAAATTGAAGTAAGTTTTGATATAGATGCAAACTGAGTATTAAAAGTAACTGCAAAAGATAAAGGTACAGGTAAAGAACAACATATTACAATTCAAGGTTCTACAGGTATGGATGAAGCTGAAGTTGATGCATTAGTAAAAGAAGCTGAAGCTAAAAAGGATGAAGATAAAAAGAAAAAAGATTTAGTTGACGCTAGAAATACTGCAGATTCTACAGTAGCTCAAGCAGATAAAATGTTAGCTGACAACGCTGATAAAATCTCAGATGAAGATAAAAAATTAGTAGAAGAAAAAATAGCTCCAGTTAAAGAAATTTTAGCTAAAGCAGAAGCTACTAAAGAAGAATTCGAAGCTCCAACTAAAGAACTTTCAGATACACTTATGAGTGTTGGTCAAAAATTATATGCTCAACCAGGTGCTGAAGCTCCAAAAGAAGAAGCTAAAAAAGATGACGACTGAGTACAAGATGCTGAAGTTGAAACTGATGAAAAAGATTGAAAAGATAGTACTACTAGAGTATAAAAACTAAAACTCCCCTTTTTGGGGAGTTTTTTTTAATTTTGTGTTAGAAATTTAATGCGGATTTAAGATGTCGTGAGTATAATTAGTGGGTTTATTTTATAATTAAGAATAATGATAAAAATATTTTTATCAATTCTGACTTAAAAGATGCTTCATTTAAAAATTCAGATATTAGAGATTTAACTTTTGATTGAACAATACCTAATTGAACTGACTTAAGAAAAGCTGATTTTGAAACAGATCAATTTACTCAATCACAATTAAATAATATTATTTTAACAGATAAAGATTATGAAAATTATCAAGAAAATAAAAAATTAAAAGAATCCATTTCTAAATTAAAATGAGATAGTGAAAAAGATAAAAAATTAATTAAATCAACATCTGACAAACAAACAAAAAGTTTAATTGAATGATTTGAAGAAATTAGAGATATTTTTATTCTTGAAGAAAGAAGATGGTTATTAT
>JAMOTX010000017.1 GCA_027062145.1 Candidatus Altimarinota bacterium
AATTAGATGGTGAAAGGAATATGTATATGAAGCAACTAGAATGAATAGAAAAAGATTTAAAAGAAAAAGCTAATATATATAAGATAGGATGAAAATGGTATTTTTGAGATGCTAATTGAATTAATTTTTGGCCAAAGATAAACTGAAAAGATATGATGAACTTTCCTAGTGCATCATTTAATAAAGAAAATAATTTGTGAAATTCCAAGTGATGTATAAGTAATATAGGTTTTTTAAAAAAAATATTTATATTTTTATGAATGAAAGTACAGGTAGATGAAAAAAAAATAAAAGACTTTAAATTAAAAAGAGATATTCCAGTATATAAAAAAGATTTAGAATGAATAGAAAAAGAGTTAGAAGAAGAGGCTAATATATATAAGATAGATTGAAAATTTTATTTTTGAGAAGCTAAATGATCTAAAAATTGGCCATTAGTAGATTGAGTTTATTTAACTAATTTTCCTAATTTATTATTTAATAGAGAGAATAACTTATGAACTGATGAATGAAGAATATCTAGTTTAGATAATTTAAAAGAATTATTTATATTTTTGTGAATGAAAGTACAGGAAAATAAAATAATAATAAAGGAGTTTAAATTAAAAAGAGATATTCCAATATATAGAAAAGATTTAGAATGAATAGAAAAGGAATTAGAAGAACATTCAAATATTTATAAAATAGAATGAAAGTTTTATTTTTGAGAATCTAAATCTTATAATTATTGGCCAAGTATAGGATGAAGAGAATTAGTTTATTTCCCAAATACTATTTTTAACAAAGAAAATCATTTATGAAATGATGATTGAATTATTACTTCTAGTGATAAATTAAGGGACTTATTTGTTTTTCTATGATTTAATATTCAAACTAATGAAAATGTTATAAGGAAATATAAATTGAAAAGAGATATTCCTATATACAAAAAACAGTTAGAATGAATAGAAAAAGATTTAAAAGAAAAATCTAATATATATAAAATAAGGTGAAAGTGGTACTTTTGAGATGCTAAACGGAGTATTAATTGGCCTAGAATTAATTGAAAGGAATTAACAAGTTTTCCATCTGCTTCCTTTAACAAGGATAATCATTTGTGAAATACTGAATGATCTATAAGTAATATATTTTATTTAAAAGAATTATTTATATTTCTATGAATGAGAGTAGAGAAAGATGAGGAGAAAATAAAAGCATTTAAAGTAAAAAAAAGTATTCCAATATATAGAAAACAGCTAGAATGAATAGAAAAAGATTTAAAAGAAAAAGCTAATATCTATAAGGTAGAATGAAAATGGTATTTTTGAAATGCTAAGTGAAGTATTTATTGGCCAAAATTAGATTGAAAAGATATTAAAAGTTTTCCAAGTACAACTTTTAATAAGAAAAATAATTTATGAGATAGTAACTGATTAATTACAAGTTCTACGTTTTTGAAAAATATGTTTGATTTTTTATGAATGAATATTTTAAAATTAATTGATGAGAAAGAATTATATAAAAAAATGCTAGAATTATCAGAAGATGAATTAAAGGATAAATCTAATATTTATATAATAGGTTGAAAATGGTATTTTTGAGAGGCTATGGGAAAGAAATTCTGGCCAAGAATAAACTGAAGATATTTATGAAGTTTTCCAAATGTTAAATTTAATAAAGAAAATAATCTATGAAATAAAGATTGATTAAATATTAATTTAAAACATTTAAAAAAATTATTTATATTTCTCTGAATGGAAGTAATAGATTAAAAAAAAGCATTAACATAAAGTTAATACTTTTTTTATTTTTTAATGGTACCTAGAATGGGAATCGAACCCACACGACCGAAGCCAGGGGATTTTGAATCCCCCATGTCTACCAATTCCATCATCCAGGCTAATTTTTAGTACAAACTATGGTGGAGCCGCGTGAACGGCCCCATATAACATCAAATCTTGATGTACTCATAGTATATATAAAAATATTATTTTGCAAATAATTATGTTTCTTTTAAAAATAATTTTGCTTCTTCTTTTCTTCTTTTAGTTAATCATTTTAATTTTTTACCTCAAGATATATCGTATTGTGATATCATATTAGCAACTGATTTAGGTTTTATTAATCCAACTCATTTTACATGTTTATTCATATTTTTTAATCTATATATAAGATTAGTTTTTCATTTACTTCATGTTCAATTATTATAAAAAAATGATATTAATGCTATTTTTTGATATTTATTTAAATCTGAAAAATGTTTGTCTATATAATTTTTTACTTTTCATACTTTTATTACTAATTCTTTTTTTGCTTTTTCTTTTGTAATATATTTATTTTTTCATGGTGCTTTTGTTCCATATCACCAACTGTATTGTGTTCTATCCCATTTCGATTTATGAATAAATCATTCGTGAGATATTATTAGATCTAATGCTTCTTCTAATATGAAAAGTTCTTTTGCTATTTCTTTCTGCTTTTCTATCTTTTTTTGTTCTATAGACTTTAATTTATTTTTTTCTAATTTTTCTTTTTTAGTTTGATTTTTTTTAATCATTAAATCATAATCAATCAAATCTATTGTAAATGATTGTTCATAATCTTCTTTTTTTAGTCTAATTGAAAAAGTGAAATTAATATCAATATTATTTTTTGATAAATTTTTATAAATATTATTTATAAAAATTTTAGCTTCATTCTTATTTAAATACAATCACTCATTATCAGTTAATCATGATTCTTCTTTTTTTTTTAATTTTCTATTAATTATTTTTCCTTCAAATAAATTTATATATTCAATAGTTGCTATATCAAAAAAGTCTTGATATTCTTTATCTCAAAAACTTTCATTTATTCATTTTATATCTATATATTTTTCAATAGTATCTCTTATTGTATTTGGTTTTATAATATCAATAGTATCTTCTAATCTTTCATTTTCAGTTTCAATTTTTTGTTTTAATAATTTATAATCATCTTCTAATAAATTTTCGTTTATATTAATTTGTATTTCAGTATTTTTAAGTAATGATTTTATTTCATTTTTCGTTGATTCGGTTGTATTGTTTTTAATTGAAATATTATATAATTCATTTAGTTTATTTAATTCTTCTAATTGAGTATTTAAAATGTATCTTTCTTTTCAAGTTTTTGAGCTTTGAATTTTGTTAATTAATTTTGAAATTGATTTTTGAAGGGGAGCTTCTTTTTTAATATTTTTATCTAGTTTTTTAGAATCGCTTAATAACTCCTTTTTTTCAGGAGCTATTAGTTCATATCATGCAGATTCTAATTTGTTTGATAATGACATAAAAATATTTAATAATTATATATTAAATATTAGCATAAATTAAATAAAAAAACAAAATAGTTATACTATTTTGTTTTTTATAAACTTGCAACTAATGTATTTGTCGCAGGTTTAGGATTTTTAATACTATCAAGAACAGAATCAATTTTTTCATTTGAGCAAAAAGCTTTATTTACTCAATCTCTATGGTGATAACTTTTTCAACTTTTATCTTTAGCTAATGATGCCCATTCAGCAGATAAATTTACTTGAAAATCATCTCTTTTTAGACTTCATTTAATAAATTTTTCTAATCATCTTTCTTTTAATTTAATACGAGCTATTTTTTCTTGAAATTGTTCAGAAAAAAGTTGTGTATTTATATCAATTTTGTATGTTTTAGATAAAGTTTTAAGTGTTAAGTACATGAATTGGTATTTTCATGTTGCAGAGCTTCATTTAGTTTTAATACGTTTTTTCATATCTTTTAAAACTTCCTTTATTGTCATTTGAGTATATTTGATTTTGTGTTGATTTCAATTACTATAAATAGCATTATAATTTTCATTTGTATTTTCTGCTATCGCTATTGTTTTCAATAGATTATTTATTCATTTTTTTCTTAATACTACTATTTTTTCAACTATTGCAGGATTGTATTTTGTAATATTTTTTTTGATTAATAATTTTTTTGTTATTGATTTTAATCATAAAGCCCAATTTCATCAAAAATCTTTTTCTATATGATTAATGTAAAGATTTTCAAAAGAAATATCACTAAAATAATTTTTACTTACTTTTAATCTTTCAAGCGTAGCATAATAATCAAATAATTTAGGAATACTTGTATTTTCAATATCGATTTCTGATTTTATATTTAATCAGATACTTAGTATATTTATTTTATGACTAAGAAGTATTCTAGTATTATCTTTATTATTTAATTTTTTAATAATTCATTGGGTATGTTGAAGTTTGTATGACAGGATTTGTAAGTATTGCATATCATTAACACATAGTGTGTTTCTTTTACTTGAAGTAAATTTCAGTGTATTTTTTATTGATTTTTCAATTCCTACTTTTACTATATCATTTTTTTCAATTTTAGTTATCTTTGGTATTTTTTTTGGTATATATTCTTTGATTTTAACTATATTTTGTTTAGTTGTAACTTTTTTTTCAGTATTTGTTTTTTCTTTTTTTAATGTTTGTTTTATAAGATTTTTTGAGTTTATATCAAAAGAACTTAATCTTACAAATCAAGTTATATCTTTATCATTTACTAATCTTACTTCTATATAAACTTTTCAAGATATTTTTTTTATATTTCAAGTATAAATAGGAGTATCAGAAGGAGATATAGTATAATGTTTTTTATATTTTTTTCATTGTTTTTCATACATTGCTGAGTATTTTATTGCATGATTTAATTTTATTTCAGTTGTACTAATTTCTTTTTCTTCAGAATCTGAATAAAATTTAGCTATTAATTTTTTAGATTCTATTTTATTATTTTTCTTTATTAGAGATTCTTCTTTTTTTTCTATGTGTTTTATAGGGGCTCTTACTTTGCTAGCTATATTTTTTTTATTATTATCTAATATTTTTAATGTATCTATTTTTTTAGCAGTAAGTATTTCTGAATTATTTGATTTATGAATAATTAAATTACTTCATAAATAAATAGTGCTATTATCTCATATAGCATTACGTTTTCAAAATTTATTTGATTTGTTAAGTTCTATTAGCTCGTTAACAGTTAATCCATATTTTTTTGCTATTTTTAATAGGCCATCTCATTTTACAACTTTATGAAAATCTGATTTATATGATATATGTTGAATATTTGCTTCAGCTTTTGTAGTTAAACCTATTCAAGACGTCATTAAAATAGCTAATACTAAATTTGAGATTCATTGTTTAGTATTATCTATTTTTTTATTTATTTTTCATTTAATATTTGAAAAATGATTTTTTAGTATTGAAACCATATTTTTTTTTATTTATTTAATTTTTGGGTAGCTATAATATAGCTATTTAGTCAAATGTCAAAATTATTTGATTATTTATATTAATTATTTATAATATTAAAGTTCTAAATAAAAAGGAGATTAAATGAAGTGTTTCTTAAATGCTAAAATATCTGAAAATTTATTTTTTTTAAATTCGTTAAAAAAGTTTAAAAAAAGAAAAAATT
>JAMOTX010000018.1 GCA_027062145.1 Candidatus Altimarinota bacterium
GTTTTTGTTACAAAAGACACCATTCAAAAGATTAAAGGAATTGATGTAAATATAGTTTTATTAACAAATATACCTTCTTTAGAAGAATTTTTATTTTATTATAAAAATTATTCGCAGATAGTTGCTTATACTAATGTTTATACTAAAGATATACATTATAAAAGTATTTTAGATATTATTGAGCAAAATAAAATATGGTTAGTTCCGCATGTAAAAAAAGAACTTGATGAGATGCTAACTTTAAAAAATTAAATTAATAAAAGCTGAATTTTTAGCTTTTATTTTTTTGCTTTAGATAAATATAGTCTTATAATATAGAAAAATATATTAATAAAATAAAAAATGGAAAAAAATAAAAAAATAATAATATGAAAATTTGATAAAAAAGAGAATTTTTGATTTTTAATACCAGATGATAAAGTACTTTATAAAAGTGATTTTTTTGTTGCACTTAGAAATGCTTGATGAGCTTGAAACTGAGATATAGTAGAAGCTATTGAATTAAAAAAAAGACAATGAAAAAGTAGTGAAGTTAAAATATTAAAAGTTATTAAAAAAGCAGATAAAATAATAGAAAAAGAAATAGAATGAGAAAATGTTATTGAATGAGTTTATTCTCAATGAAGAGGTGATTTTTGATTTATTGATGTAGAATGAATCGAAAAAGGATTTTTTGTATTTTCACAAAATAAAAAATGAGCTTTAGATTGAGATAAAGTAAAAGCTGTAACAAAAGTATTTAACTGAAAAGAAGAGGCAACAATTATAAAAGTACTTGAAAGAAAATTAGATTTAATAGTTTGAGAATACAGACCATGAAAAGATAATAGATTTTGATTTGTGGTTCCAAATAATCCAACAGTAAAAGTTGATATATTTGTTCCTTGAAAAAGAAGTATGGAAGCGAAAGCTTGAGATATAGTTTGAGTTCATGTAGTAGATTGGACTGGTAAAAATCCAGAATGAACTATTAAAGAGATAATTTGACAAAAATGAGATAAAAAAATAGATGTTTTAAGTTTATTAGTTGAATGATGAGCAAGATTAAAATTTTCATGAGAAGTAGAAAATTATGCTAAAAATTTCAAAAAAGAAATAAAAGATACTGAAACTGAAAAAAGAGAAGATTTAACAAGACTTTTTACATTTACTATTGATGGAGAAGATGCTAAAGATTTAGATGATGCTATAAGTATTAAAAAATTAGAAGTATGAGGTTATAAATTATTTGTTCATATTGCAGATGTTTCTCATTATGTTAGAGAGTGAAATCCACTTGATAAGGAAGCTTATAAAAGAGCTACTTCTACGTATTTAGTAGATAGAGTGATTCCTATGTTACCAGAAGCTTTGAGTAATGATTTATGTAGTTTGAATCCAAATACAAAAAAACTTACTCTTACATGTGAAATAATTATTTGAAATAATTGAAAAATAAAATCTGGGAAAGTTTATGAATCTGTTATATCAAGTGATTTTAGACTTACTTATAAAGAAGTTGATGAAATAATTGAATGAAAATTAGAAGAAAATAATGAATTAATGTTTGGTTGAATTATTACAAAAGAAATAATTACTAAGCTTAGATTATCAAATCTTTTAAAAGATAAAATAAAAAAATATAGAGAAAAAGTAGGTGTTCTTAATTTTGATTTTCCTGAAACTAAAATACTTTTAGATGAAGATTGAAAACCAGTTGAAATAAAAGAATATCCAAGACATGATTCAAATAAATTGATTGAAGAATTTATGATTTCTGCTAATGAAGCAGTAAGTCGTGAGTTTTCAGAATTACCTTTTCTTTATAGGATACATGAAGAACCAAAAGAAGAAAGTTTAACTAAGTTGCAAGATACATTAAACTTATTTAATGTTGATTTTACATTAAAAAATGGTGATACAAAAGAATTCGCTGAACTAATAGATAGTCTTGATAACGAATCAGAATCTAAAAAAATGTTTTTAGAAAAAGCCATTTTAAGAACACTTTCTAAAGCTGTTTATTCAAAAGAAAATTTTGGACATTTTGGATTATGACTTAGTTTTTACAGTCATTTTACTTCACCAATTAGAAGATATCCTGATTTACAAATTCATAGAATCATAAAAGAAAGAATTCATTGAAAACTTAATAAATCAAGAAAACTTTATTATGATACTATTTTAGATAAAGTTTCTAAACATACTTCAGATAAAGAAAGAAAAGCAGAAAAACTTGAGTATAAAGTAAGAGATTATTTTACAGTTCAATTTTATAAAGATAAAATTTGAGAAGAGTTTAATGCTAATATAAATTGAGTTATTTCTAAATGATTTTTTGTAACTTTAAAAGATACAAGTGAATGATTTGTAGAAATGAGTAATAGTGAATTTAGAGATGAATTACAAGAACATAAAGATTTATCAAGTTGAAAAGTTTATAAACTTTGAGATACTTTAAAAGTTAAATTAGTAGAAGCAGATGAAACTATGCTTAGATTAAATTTTGAGATAGTTTAGAAATTTGTTTTATATTTATAGATATGATAAAATTAGTAAGAATATTAAATCTTACTAATTTTTTTATGCCTGAAATTAACAACAATATTGAAAACACTGATAATAATCAAGAAAGCATTGAAAATCAATCATTAGATGACAATCAAAGAGAATCACTAGAGTCTTCTTTGAAGTTTATAAGTGGTGAAGAAAAAATACTTAGAACTTTATTATTAAAAAACTGAGATCCAAAAGATAAAGAATACTGAGAAGTAGCTAATAGTATTAAGTCAAAACAAGACAAAATTCAATGATATAAAAGTGAATTAGGTCAATTAAAAAATGATATTACTGAAAAAGTTAAACATCAAGAAAATATTTCAAATGATGAGCTATTATGACTAAGTCAAAATGAAAGACTATGACATATTACAAAAAATAGTGTTGAAGCAGAACAATTATTAAATGGTTCTGTAGATAATATCGAGTTCACATTTACTTTTGATTGAGTGTTTAATAAAGAGCTTTATTTAGCTACAACTGCATGACAAGTTTTACCTAAAGAAGTAAGATTAGTGAGTGTATGAAATGATCAATTTCAAAGAACATGATTAAATGGTGAGTTTTATAATGTTGAAACGAATTCTAGATTAATTATAAGAGAGTGAACTGATTTACATGTAGATAAGATTTGAACAGAAGAAGAACTAAATGCATTAACTAAAACATCATCAGAGTTTATAAAAAATAATGTAGAATATTGAGAATTTTCTGAAAAAATAGATTTTATTCTAAATAAATGAATTAAAGAAGAATATATAAAAATATTATGACTTGAAAAACTGTGATCTATTTCAAAAATAGATCTTGAAAAGTTTACAACTGATATTTGAAGAGAATTAAATTTTTTAAATATACTAGAATCAAAAGGGAAATTACCTAAAAACTATGAAGAATTTGAAAAAGTAATTGAAATCTCAAAAAGTTTAAGAACTGATTTTATTGATAAAGCTAATTTAACTGATAATGAAAAAGTTCAATTAATTAAAGCTACTGAAAAAATGTCAATTACTCAAATTGCTAATTATATAGAACAAATAGATAATAAGGCTTGAAGAACAGGAATTGATTATGAATCTGTACTAGATGTTTATACATGAAATATTGAAAAAGATGCTTGATTGTTAACTTGAAGAGTTAGATTAAGAGAAGTAGTTCCAAATGTAAATATAGAACTAAATGAAACTTATGATAAATACAATATTGATGCTGTTCCAGAAAATAAAAGGGAAGATGTATTAAAAGTAATAGCAGCTATGCCAGAATGATGGGATGCAATTGTTTGTAGAAATGCAATCAAAAATCCAGATTTTTCAGCTAATAAACCATTTATTGCACAAAATCTTACCTACAAAACAGCCGCAATTTATTATCCATGAGATGAAAAAGTAACTATTATACCTGTTAACCATTGATCTTGAATTTGATGAATTGGAGCAGTAAGTAATGTGAGTTGAAGTCATTGAACATCACTTTGAAGTAAAGAATTAATAGCTCAATGATGAGGTAAGTATCAATTTAGATTGGTAGTTAAATGATTAGAGCCTTTAGTTGCAAAATTTAGATTTGATAGAGGAGAAGCAATGGAACATGATCCTGCTGAGTTTGGTAATTCAAATGATGAAGCAAGAGTTATAAGAATTCATGAAACAAGTACTTGAAATAAAAATACACGGGGTTGTACTGGTATGTCTTCATGAGATGCACAAAAATTATATAGTGCTATAAAAAATGCTTGATGATGAGCTCAGGAAACTTTTGTTTCAACAGTTTAAATTATTAATTAAAAATTATGTCTTTTGATTCATATGGATGACCATCACCATGGGCATCTAGTAATAAAAAAAATCCTTTTGATACACAAGAAACTGGTATTATTCAAGATACTAGTTCTTTTGATACTCAAGAAAATATTGTAGTACATAATACGAGTATGTTTAATACAAAATGAAATAATTTTTGACAAGTTCAAGATACTAGTTTTTTTGATACTGAAAAAATAAATAACCCAAAAAAGCATTTTGTTTATTTTAATCCAGAATGATTAATTTCAACTAGAAAACATAAGAAAAGAGTAAATAAAATAGTTAAAAAACATTTAATCCAAAAATATACTGTATCAGTAAAAAAAGAAAAAGAAATCTTAGATTTAGTTGCTGATATTGAATCCAATATTTTAGAAGAGAAAAAAGTAGTACTAAAAAAAGTGAAAACAGAAAAAATAGAAAAAACAGAAAAAACAGAAAAAAAAGTAGAAGTTAAAAAGGTAGTATTAACAAAAGTAGAGGTTAAAAAAAATGTAAAAGAAAAAATAGATTTTGAATTAGTTGATCCA